>NZ_JBALPC010000001.1:0-261 GCF_036965225.1 Bacillus sp. JJ1474
AAAAAATGTTACAAAAATATCCAGATGAAATAAAGAATACATATGAATTTTATTCCTTTTTCAAAGAATTACCTTTGGCTAATCAAAGGTTTGACTATGTTCCTATCATTGAGTTAGGTACTATCTTCAAGTATAAAAAACCTAAAATCTTCTTCGAAATGCGGAAATTTTCTAGCAAAAGTTATGTTATTGATGTAATAACTTCTTCTGAAACGGATTTACAGAGAGCGATAGACATAATTAACAAAATGAAAAATCAAT
>NZ_JBALPC010000001.1:312-11790 GCF_036965225.1 Bacillus sp. JJ1474
ATCAATAATCTCCTTTTATGTCACATTTTTTGTCAAATGAACATAATGCTTAAACCATTTAATGAACAAGTACATTTTTAAAGAAACACGGACAAGTTTTTTAAATTTGAATAATATATAATACCCAAGAGACACCTCCTAATATAATGCAGGTACTATTACTAGTGCCTGCATTTCCTTTGATTACATTTTACTTAATGAATTAATTTCCTAAATTCAGGGAAAATTTTTTTTATGGGATAAGGCAAACATCTTGTTGAAGCTTCCACACTCGCCTTATCCTAATCAATTCCCATATTGTTGCATAAAATAGCTATGAACATATCCCTTTTGCATATCAGTTTGCTTTAGAGCCTTACAAGGCTCTTTTTTTGTGTAGTAACTTCCATGCTTAAAATGTTACATTCAATGCTTTTAATGAAGCCATGCAAATTCTTAAAGGCATATCTTTCATTTCAATAGATTCACATTGTTCACTGGAAAGCTCCTGTCTATAGTTGTAAGGTAGTGTCTGATCTTCTTTCATCACATACGAAGCCACTCGACAAGAACTTGAACTGATTTCAAAGTATATTCCTTTAAATCTCATTTCTTTAATGACCTTCCACGCATCTGCTATGTCTTCTGTTGGACAGAAGTCATCTGGAATAGAAAATTCCTCCCCATCATCCGCGTACACAGAAATAATGTCTATATTTTGAAAGTGATTTGTTTTCCATCCAAATACATTTTCAGCAATCAATTGATCTATTTTTCTTGTGTTCAAACAGATCCACTCCTTTTAGGAAATTCCTTTACTCTTGTGATTAATAAAAATCTGACCAACTCATACCAACCATGTACAAATAACAAGTTGAATTACATGTACCGTATGTCCGGTGATACCAATCTCTATAATCCAGTTTCCTCCCGCATTCTTCACAACACTCACGCCATTTAGTAAATCTCCATCTTTGTCTGTTTTTAGCTGCCACGATTATTCCCCCTCAACATCATCGAATTTCATTTTGAAGGCATCCACTTGACGAACAGTGCCGACTTCTAATTCGATAGTTGCATATGTGCCAATACCTTCCTCAAGGCTGCCCTCTTGACTAAAACAGTGGAAATATCCCTTTAATTCCTGTTGGTATGAAATTGCTGTTACTGGCCTTAATCCGTTCCTAGCTTTTCTCATTCTTAACCCTCCAATTTTAAAGAAACATAATACAAAGTCAGTTACTTAAACTCGTATTCACCTGCTGTTTTTTTATAGAGCACCGTATGCTTTTTAGTAAGCCCGCAAAAACGGATAAAAACTGCACTGAGTTAAATAAGGATTATAAAGGTGGAGTCGCTGAGTCTTCTTCTTCGAAAAACAAAGGCGGAAAAACAAAATATAAACCACATGTTTCAAAAGAACTTTATGATGCAAACAAGAGCAAAGATCGCGATAAAGATGGCATTGCGTGTGAACGATAACTTATAAGCCCAACTCAGGGCTTTTCATTTAATCACAAAACAGAACATATATTCTTACCGTCTGAAAGTTTACTTTAATGAAAAAAAGATATACAGAAAAACAGTAAAATATTAAGGAGGACAAAATGACTTACTATAGAAAAGTTCCCGCAAAAAACAAAAAAGGCTATACATGGTCATTTACACTTGAACTTGGTAGAGACCCTTCAACAGGTAAAAGGAAGCAAATTACAAGGCGTGGATACGAGACTAAAAAAGATGCTGAATTAGCCGCAAATCAAATGACAATTGAAATAGATAATGAAACATTTGTGAATGAAAAAGAAATAATATTTAAGGATTACATTATTGACTATCTTAATATTATTGCTAAACCAGCTGTAAAGCTTACTACGTTTAATGGCTATTCGAGCGCAGTAGAAAAAAGATTGATTCCAAAGTTCGGACATGTGAAAGTAAAGCAACTTACCCCAATAATGATTAGCAAATACTATAACGAGCTACTTAATGAGGGATTAACTGAAGAATTTATTCAGTACATCCATTCCATACTGAAGATGGCTGCCAAAACTGCGGTCGATTGGAAATATATTAAAAATGATTTTATGAATAATGTAAAAGCTCCACGAAGGCAAAAGAAGAGTATTGAAACTTGGTCAATAGAGGATTGCAACATCTTCCTTAACAGAATGAGAAGTCAAAAAAATCATATATTTATGCTATATTATTTAGCCATTTATACGGGAATGAGACGCGGTGAGCTTTTAGGACTAAAGTGGGGAGATATCGATATTGGCAAAAAAAGAATTTATGTTCACCATTCCTTATATTATGTCGCTGGGCAAGGTCTAGTTTTGCAGTCACCCAAAACAAGCAGTGGAAAAAGAAATATTTCTATTACAGACGAAATGATACGATAAATTCAATTTTATAAAGTAAAAAAACAGGAACAGTTATTCAAGGTTGGTATGAAATTAAATAATGATCATTTTGTTATTTCTGCTTTTGGCGGCGAACCGGTTAACCCTAATACTATACATAAGCAATTTTTATACGATATCAAGCTTTGGGTGTGAAGAAAATTCGTTTTCATGATCTAGGACATACACACGCTACAATCATGTTAGAAATTGGTGAGAATTCTAAGGTAGTTTCAGAAAGATTAGGTCACTCAAACGTGGCCATAACATTAGATAAATATAGTCACGTTACCTCAAATCTTCAAGATTCATCAGCGGAAATTTTTTCAAAAGCACTTCAAAAAAGCGATTCCAACCAGTAAAAGTGGTCAAAATGTGTCAAATAATATAATAAACAACGAAGAATCCTGCTATTCTAAGGGTTCTTCGCTGTTAAAAATCACATAACTCTCTTAAACATTTTTTCCATGTCATAGGTAGAATAATGAATAATAATCGGACGGCCATGCGGACAGGTGAAAGGGTCAGAGGTCTGTCTTAATTCATCTAGTAATGCCTGAATTTCATCATTCCTTAAATGATGGTTAGCTTTAATAGAAGCCTTGCAGCTCATCATGATCGCTGCTTCTTCCCTTAGCTTCTTAATATCAACCCTCTTCATGGACAGGAGCTGCTCAATCATATCCTCAATGATTTCCTTTTCTTCTCCTTTTGGCAGCCATTGCGGATGAGAGCGGATGATAAAGCTATTATGACCAAACGGCTCAAGGAAAACGCCGACCTTTTCCAGCTCACCCTTATATTCATTAATTTTAATATAATCATCTGTTGAGTAATCAAAGGTCAATGGAATGAGCATTTCCTGCAGCTCACTCGCCACTTGTCCAACCTTTTCTTTAAAAAACTCATATTTAATACGCTCTTGAGCTGCATGCTGATCGATGATATATAATCCCTTTTCATTTTGAGCAAAAATATACGTTCCGTGCATTTGTCCAAGTGGATACAACGGTGGAATTCGCGTAGGCTCTTTCTGATCTACCTGTTCTATATGCGAAATCTCGCTTGTTTCACTATTTTTTTCATAAGTGCTGAAAGAGGCTAAATCTTGTTCAAGATTTGCTGAGACCATTTCTGACATTGGCTTAGGATTATTTGCAGTCAACTCAGTGGTCAATCCTTTTTCCATAACAAAAGAAGAAGTTGGAGGCTGGACAAACCTTTCCTCTTTAAATGCCTTCTCAGGAATATGATCTAATTGCAAAAATGTCTGTTCCTGTTTCGGCTGAATAGACTTTGGCTGTGTAAACCCTGTCGGAATCAGCTCCTCCTTCTTAAAGGCGGCTTTAATTGTTTCAATGACAAGCTCATATAATTCCTGTTCCTTACTTAAACGGACTTCCATTTTAGAAGGATGGACATTGACATCAACTAGCAAAGGATCCATATTAATATTAATTAATACAATTGGATATCGGCCTATAGGTAAAAGGGTATGATAGCCTTCCTGGATTGCTTTTGCTAAAGCATAATTCTTAATGAATCTGCCATTTATCATCGTTGAAATATAATTTCTGGAGGCTCTTGTTATTTCAGGATATGCTGCATAGCCGCTTATTTGAAAATCCAGAGAGCTTGCTTGAATGGGAATCATTTTTTTCACGATGTTCATTCCATAAATAGCCGCTAAAACTTGGCGAACATCCCCATTTCCATTCGTTTGGAGCAGCTTTCGATCATTGTGAATAAGACGGATTGATACTTCTGGATGTGCTAGGGCCAAACGATTGACAACATCAGTAATATTTCCAAGCTCGGTATGAATGGTTTTCATATATTTTAAACGTGCAGGCGTATTAAAGAATAAATCAGAAACAACTAAATCTGTCCCTTTTCTAGCTGGCGCTTTTTCTACTGCTCCTAACTTACCGCCTTCAACAACTATTCTTGTTCCGATTTCCCCAGTCGAGGTTTTCATTTCGACTTTTGAAACAGAAGCAATACTTGGCAATGCTTCACCCCGGAAACCTAGTGTACGAATACGAAATAAGTCATTTTCATCCTTTATTTTGCTTGTCGCGTGACGCTGGAAAGCAGTAAGCACATCATCTTCAGCAATACCGTCCCCATTATCTATGATTCGAATCTTGGCCAATCCTGCTTCCTCTGTTTCAATCTCAATAATTGTACTTCCTGCATCTATTGAATTTTCCACTAGTTCTTTCACAACGGATGCTGGACGCTCCACGACCTCGCCTGCTGCTATTTTATTTGAAAGTGCATCATCGAGCTGAATAATTTTCCCCATATAGCTTCACCTCCATTTTTGAAAGTTTTCTATGATTTGTAAGGAAGATTTAATTTTCTTCCTTAACTTTTTAGCTTTTTGTGGAGTTCATAAATGGTATTTAATGCTTGCATTGGTGTCATATCCAGGATATCAAGTGATTTTACTTTTTCCAAAACCTGCTTTTCCTTCGAATTGACAGGTTTTTCTTTTACTAATATTGTTTCATCAAAAAATGAAAGCTGGGAATCTGACTCTGCTGATGTTTGTAATTCTTTTTTTGGCGGTACAGCAGCATGCACCGGTGCCTTCTGCTCGAAGCCCGTTAATATCTCGTTTGCTCTATGAATGAGTTCCTCAGGCAATTCAGCAAGCTGCGCTACATGAATGCCATAGCTTTTATCCGCTGCACCTTCTTTAATCTTATGAAGGAAAACAACTTTCCCATTTTGTTCAACGGCACTAACATGCACATTTTTTAATTTCTCGAGACTCTCTTCCAAAACTGTTAATTCATGGTAATGGGTAGAAAATAATGTTTTCGCTCCTATACGATCATGGATATACTCAATCATCGCTTGAGCTAACGCCATTCCATCATATGTGGATGTACCTCGTCCGATTTCATCAAAGAGAATAAGACTGTTTTGCGTTGCATGGATGATGGCGTTTTTTGCTTCAAGCATTTCAACCATAAAGGTACTTTGACCCGAAATTAAATCATCCGCTGCACCAATTCTTGTAAAAACTTGATCAAAAATAGGCAAAACCGCCTCTGAGGCTGGCACATAACAGCCAATTTGCGCAAGGATTGCTGTTAGGGCAATTTGTCTCATAAATGTACTCTTCCCTGACATGTTAGGACCTGTGATTAAGAACATCTCACTTTCAGCGTCCATATAACAATCATTTGGTACATATTCCTGAGCATTCATCACCTTTTCAACAACTGGATGCCTTCCATCCTTGATTATTAATCTGCTTTCCTTCGAAAACAATGGCTTCACATAATGTCTCTCTTCACTCACAGTTGCAAAGCATTGAAGAACATCAAGCTCACTAATTAATTTAGCTAACGCCTGCAGCCTTGGAATAAATCCCTTAATATGCTCACGCAACCTTAAGAAAAGCTCATATTCTAGCTCTACACTTTTTTCTTCTGCTTGCAGAATAAGTGCCTCTTTTTCTTTTAGCTCTGGCGTAATAAACCTTTCTGCATTTGTTAACGTCTGTTTCCTCTCGTATTGGCCTTCTTGTAGAAGGTGAAGATTGGCTCTAGTCACCTCAATATAATAGCCAAAAACGCGATTATAGCCGACCTTAAGAGATTTAATCCCCGTCTTCTCCCGTTCCTGTTTCTCAAGCTGGGCAATCCACGTCTTTCCATTCCGAGTGGCATCACGGAACTTATCTAGTTCTTCATTATACCCATCCTTTATCATATTCCCGTCTTTAACTGAAAGCGGAGGATTTTCTGCAATTGCCCTTTCAAGCAAATCAACAATTTCTTCGCATGGATCGAGACGCTTAGAGAAATGCTGTGCCTCTGTTCTAGAAAGTTCCATTAAAAGATCCTTTATTCCAGGAATTTGCAGTAAAGAACGTCTGAGCTGGATTAAATCCCGAGCATTCACATTTCCGAAGGCGACCCTTCCTGCAAGCCTTTCTAGGTCATAGACCTCCTTCAGCTTCTCTCTAAGTTCTTCCCTTTCAAAATACGAGGTTATAAATGTTTCAACTAGATTCTGGCGGCGAATAATTTCCTCTTCATTCACAAGGGGACGATCGATCCATTGTTTTAATAATCTGCCCCCCATTGCTGTCTGTGTTTCATCTAGAAGCCATAGCAAGGACCCCTTTTTTCCTTTAGAACGTATCGTTTCGGTAAGCTCAAGATTCCGCTTCGAGAAATAATCGATTTTCATATAATGATGTGTTTGATAGATTGTTACTTTTTGAAGATGATCTAAGCTTCTCTTTTGTGTTCGATAAAGGTAGTTAAACAGTCTGGAAACGGTTTGGTGAAACTTGTCCTGATTAATATCTTCAAGTAAGTGTTGGTAGTGATCCTTTTGTATATGATCATCCTCGATAGAAAAGGTCATATCTGTCCGTTCTTTTATTTTCAGCTTCCAATCTTCGTTGAAAACGGAAGCAATAACAATTTCTTTCGCACCTAAAAGCGAAATTTCATTTAAAACTTCTTCAAAGCCTGAAGTCAAAAGGGTAACCTTTGTTTCTCCAGTAGAAAGATCATTAAAGGCAAATCCGAAAGAACCATCATCAAAATAAGAAAAAGTAGCGATATAATTATTTTCTTTATCATGAAGGCCTTTCCCCTCCATCATCGTTCCGGGGGTAATCAGCTGTACAACTTCTCTCTTCACAACACCCTTTGCATTTTTCGGGTCTTCCGTTTGCTCACAAATCGCTACTTTATACCCTTTTTCTATTAATTGTTCAACATAGCCGGGAGCAGAATGGTAGGGTACGCCACACATCGGAATACGCTCCTCCGTGCCACCCTCTCTGCTCGTTAACGTAATCTCAAGTTCCTGCGATGCTTTTATCGCATCTTCAAAAAACATCTCGTAAAAATCGCCAAGACGAAAAAATAAAAAGGCATCCTGATAATCTGCCTTTACACTTAAGTATTGCTGTATCATAGGCGTATAACCTGCCATAGTATCCTCCATTTGTAACATTAATATCATTTTGATTTATTATTATTTCAGCAGCTTCTACTGAAAATGATATTTTCATTATAACATAATCCTCTAAAGTGAATGTTCTGACAAAAGTAAAATGCAGCACTCCTTTTGAAAGATTGCTGCATCTACTAAAAATATAAATAAAGAGCAAATGACCAATTAGTTTTTTTCCAAAGCCAGCTTTATGCCAAAAAGGATAAGAATGCCTCCTGTTAACCCTTCTACCGCCTTCATAGTAGAAGGCTTTTTCATAAATTCACTAATATAATTAATTAAGTAAATATAGAAAATAAACCATATTAGTGTTAAGACTGTATAGGTTAAGCCCAAAGCTAAAAACTCAAAAAAAGCATTATCCCCTTTACCAGCAAATTGAGGCAAAAAGGTCAAAAAGAATACGGCTACCTTAGGATTAAGAAGATTTGTCAGGAAGCCTTGACGGTAGTAAGATGTATTTTTATATTTATCTGCTTGATTAGAATCTTGACTTGTCTGAGGATGTTTTTTCAAAATATATAGGATTGATTTACAGCCAAGATAGATTAAATAAATGGCACCAACATACTTTAATATTGAAAATAAGAAAGCTGATTTTACAATTAGAGCAGACAAACCGAATACAGCAGCTAGAGTATGAATGAGCAAAGCAGTAAGAGTCCCAAATGTAGTTTTCATTCCTGCAGCTTTTCGTTTTGAAATCGTATTTCTCGTAATAATGGCTGTATCAGGACCTGGCAAAATAATCAACATGATACACATAAAGATAAAAAGCCAATAATTTTCCATTTGTTCTACCTTCCTTTAAATTTTCATTCATTATATAACAAATTTGAATATTTAAACATATATTCTATAAAAAAAAGAAAAACTAGGAGCAAAACCTCCTAGTTACCTTTTATTCCTCTTCATCTCCAATATAGAAATCTGGATTTAAATCTTCAAACTCCTCGTCTTCTACGTCCATTCCCCATGCTTCGTCATCCTCACTATCGCATTTTCCAGGATGGATGGCTACACAAACCTTTGTTTCACCGATCACTTCAACGAGAAATTCTCTTTCAACGTGGATAATGATCTTATTTCCATTCGGTGAAATGACCGCTTCAGTGCAGTTAGGCTGCTGCAATACGCGTGCAATAACTTCATGGTCATCTAAACTATCCGGGTCACGGTATTTTAGTTTTATGACATCCATATATTCGACACGTTCAGTAACGACTTCAGTTTTTGTGTTATTGTCAAAGGAATGCCAAACGTTAATGTCATATGTTCCGGAAACTTCGACTGTTTTCCCGACCTTTTTCGCATCGTACTTATGGTTTATGATCCAGCAGCCTAGAATGCTTGATGGATGATGTTTAGGGCTAATCGTATGATTGGATTGAGTAAATTTACGTCCTTTCGCTACGACCGCCTTGGTTATTATCTCTCTGTATTCTCCCATTGCGAGCGAACCTCCTCATTCATTTTCACTTCATCCTATGCGGGATATTAGACTAGTGTGCGATATTTATTGATGAATGTTTGAGTAAAAGTATAGGCATAATTCATAGTATGCTTTTTCTTTAGGAGTGTGCCCACAATAGGCTTACTTAAGATTTTATCGCAGTTTAACGGGCTGTAAGACCCCCACTTCAAGAAGTTGAGTAAAACAGAAAATTTCTAAGTGGGGGATCAACAGCCCGTAAAGGCCCGATTGGTTCAACTAACAATCAGTGGGGGATGAAGGAAAACCCCCACTGATTGAAGTTTCACTTTATACAAAAAAACTCCTTTCGGAAATAATTCCAAAAGGAGTTCTGACTTTATTATTAATGGTGTGAACAGTCACTATTTTTTATTTGAGCACCTGTTTCGCCGCTTAAAAGGTCACCGCCAGTTGTCAAAATGATCTCATCTGTGACAGTATTAGAAATGACTGATGCAACTAGCTGCAGGAGTTCATTCACTTCAATTTGTGAATGCTTAAACTCTAGCACAACAGGAATTTCATCCAGCTCGTTCTGAAGGGATTCAATTTTATCTTCAGTCTTTTTTAATGCTTCCATTTTGCCGAAATGCTGCAAATTAACTGCTTGCTTTTGCAAACCTTTAATATTCGTAATTGTTGCCTTTACTTTAGCATTTTCATGAATTTGGGCTTCAGCACGTTTAAAAAAGTCAACCTCTTCCGTTTCTGCAATCATTTGTGCAAGCTCTTTTGCTCTTGCTACAATGTCATCCTTTGTGTATTTACCCATCTTACTCCACCTCTACCGCATCTAGTTCTTCAACCATTTCTCCGTTTAGTGACCACGTTTTAGCATCTGTAATTTTCACATTAACAATTTTACCAATTGCTGATTTTGGACCAATAAAATTAACTAGCTTATTTTTTCTCGTATAGCCTGCTAACACATCTGGATTATTCTTGCTTTCACCCTCAACTAAAACTTCAACAGTTTGACCTTGATATTTCTTCATTGCTTCAGCAGAAAACTCATTAACTACTGCATTTAAGCGCTGTAAACGTTCCTTCTTAACTACCATTGGAACATTATCCTGCATTTTTGCTGCAGGTGTGCCTTCACGAGGGGAATAGATAAAGGTATAGGCTGCCTCATACCCTACTTCACGATATAAGGAAAGCGTTTCTTGGAATTGCTCTTCTGTTTCATTAGGATAACCGACAATAATGTCTGTAGTGAATGTTGCATTAGGGATTGCAGCTTTTATTTTTCGAATAAGCTCTAAATAATGCTCTCTTGAGTATTTACGAGCCATGATTTTAAGCACTTCTGTTGAACCAGATTGAACAGGCAAGTGAATATGTTCTACGAGATTTCCGCCTTTTGCCAAGACTTCGATGAGATAGTCATCAAAATCTCGTGGATGGCTAGTCGTAAATCGAACACGCGGGATGTCAATTTTACGCATTTCATCCATAAGATCTCCAAGACCATATTTAATATCTTCAAAGTCTTTCCCGTAGGCATTCACATTTTGTCCAAGCAAGGTAATTTCTTGATAGCCTTGAGCAGCTAATTGTCTAACTTCCTGAATGATGTCCTCTGGTCGGCGGCTTCGCTCTTTCCCCCTTGTAAATGGTACAATACAATAAGTACAGAACTTATCACAGCCATACATAATATTAACCCAAGCTTTAATATTGCCGCGGCGTACCTTTGGAAGATTTTCGATGACGTCTCCCTCTTTTGACCATACTTCAATGACCATTTCTTTTGACATATATGCTTCCTTCAGGATGTTAGGAAGACGGTGAATATTATGTGTTCCGAAAATCATATCGACTTGATTATAGGTTTTAAGAATTTTGTTTACGACAGACTCCTCTTGGGACATGCAGCCGCAAACACCTAAAAGCAAGTCAGGTTTTTCCTTTTTCAAATGCTTTAAGTGGCCAAGTTCACCGAACACTTTATTTTCAGCGTTTTCGCGAATGGCACATGTATTTAAGAGAATCACATTAGCATCTTCCACAGTATCAGTTGGTTCATAGCCAAGCCCTATAAAGATCCCTGCCATGACTTCTGTATCATGTTCATTCATTTGGCAGCCATATGTGCGGATATAGAACTTTCGGCCCTTCCCCATTCCATGAAATTCTTCCGGGATATCAAAATCTTTATGATATTTTACTTCTTCTTTTCCACGTTTTTTAGCATCCTTCAAGGATGGCGGTGTAAATACGGTCTCAAAGTACTTACTGTAATCCTTTTCGGATTTTTTGTCCGATGGATTAGCTGTTTTCACTTGTTGTCCTTCAAGTCTTTGCTTTTCATTCATATTTTAATCCCCTTTCTAACATATCCGGGTTTTAGAGAGTTTTGTTTTATCGTGTATTTATAAAAGCATTGGTTGAGGTAATGGGTAAAATAAAGCAATTCACATTAGTATAGTATAATGCTTTTAGGGTATTAAAACAATACATTTACTGACTTGAAGCTCTCAACTTCTAATCACAAATCTACTATGTAAATGAAAAAAACTATTCACAAATATTTATCGCAGATTAACGGGCTGTAAGATCCCCACTGCAAGATGGTGAGTAAAACACAAATTTCTAAGAGGGATCAACATCCCGTAAAGGCCCGATTAT
>NZ_JBALPC010000001.1:11834-38788 GCF_036965225.1 Bacillus sp. JJ1474
TTGAAGTTTCACTTTATCTTATAGGAATATTAATAAATTGTACGTGACTATAATCACTATTTCATAGCCATATAATAAATTTAATCTTGAGAATAAAAAAGAAACCCAATAACTGGGTTTCTTTTTCTGCCAAAACTGCTTAAATAAATTCCTGAATTAATTTATCAAAGTGAGCCTGATCCAAATTAAGATCAGCTTGAGTTAATGGCTGCTCAGAGTAGCCTTTTAATAACTCTTGGTATGATTTGCGCTCGGTGTTTTGATAGATAAGGCCTGTTACAAGTCCATCATGCTTCATTAATGTTTGCATCGCCAGTTCACGGTTAGAAGAATCATAGCCTTCAACATCGCTAAGCTTTGTTAAGTTCTCTTTAAACCAGTCATATGTGTTCACTTTATTATAAGTTACACATGGGCTGAATACGTTAATTAATGAGAAACCATCATGGTTAATTCCAGCTTCAATTAAAGCTGTTAAGTCTTTAAGATCAGTTGAAAAGCTTTGGGCAACAAATGTTGCGCCAGCAGTTAAAGCCATTTCCATAGGAGCAATAGCTTGTTCAATTGAACCTTCAGGCGTTGATTTTGTTTTAAAGCCTGTGGCTGAACGTGGAGATGTTTGACCTTTCGTTAAACCATAGATTTGGTTATCCATAACAATATACGTAATATTAACATTACGGCGAATCGAGTGAATCGTATGTCCCATTCCAATAGCAAAACCATCACCGTCACCGCCAGAGGCGATAACTGTTAAATCTCGGTTTGCCATTTTAACACCTTGTGCAATTGGAAGGGATCGTCCATGAATTCCATGGAAGCCATATGAATTAATATATCCAGAAATACGTCCAGAACATCCGATACCTGAAATAACTGCTAAATTCTCAGGCTCTAAACCGACATTAGCAGCCGCACGCTGGATAGCCGCTTGTACAGAGAAGTCTCCACAGCCTGGGCACCAGTTTGGTTTTACATTATTTCGAAAATCTTTAAATGTTGCCATTTAGAACAACTCCTTGCAATTTGTGTGAATTTCATGTGGCAAGAATGGATTTCCGTCGTATTTTAACATTTTGTGAATCTTCTCAGCATGTCCGACGTTCATCTTCATAATATTTGCCAATTGCCCAGTAGCGTTGTTTTCAACCACAACGATCTTTTTAGCAGATTTTACGAGCGGCAATACTTCGTCAGTTGGGAACGGATGAATTAAACGAATTTGAGCATGGTTCACTTTTAAACCATCTTTCTCAAGACGTCCCATTGCTTCTTCAATAACTCCGCGAGTTGAGTTGAAGCCAACGATTAATAAGTCAGCCTCTTCATGTGGAGCATTTTTGTAAACAGGTGTATTAAATTTAATGTTTTCAATTTTACGAAAACGTTTATCCATTTGTGCTTTACGATTTATCGCAGATTCAGATGGCTTTCCTGTTTCATCATGCTCAACACCTGTTACATGGTGAATACCATTTTTCATACCAGGAATGACACGTGGTGAAACCCCATCTTCAGTCACTTCGTATCGTTTAAAGTAGGCACCCTCTGCCTCAGGTAAATCTCCAGTTTGAAGCTTTCCACGGCGTACTTCAACCTTATCTAATTCTAGCGGTTCAACTGTTTGTTTACCTAAAGAAAGCTGAAGATCAGAAAGAATAATAACAGGGCATTGATATTCTTCAGCAAGGTTAAATGCTTCAGCTGTATCATAGAACGCTTCTTGTACAGTACTTGGAGCCAAAACGATCTTTGGAATTTCTCCATGTGTACCATAAATCATAGCCATTAGGTCAGACTGTTCTTGCTTCGTTGGCAGACCTGTTGAAGGACCTCCACGCTGTGTATCAACAATTACAAGTGGAGTTTCAGTCATACCAGATAAACCGATAGCTTCCATTTTTAATGCTAGACCTGGCCCAGCCGAAGCAGTTAGAGAACGAACGCCGCCATAGTTAGCTCCGATAGCCATTGTAACAGCAGCAATTTCATCTTCAGTTTGAATAACAGCCCCGCCAAGCGGTGGAAGCTTCTTAATTAAATATTCCATTATTTCAGATGCTGGTGTTATTGGATAAGCAGCCATAAAACGGCAACCGCCAGCAAGTGCGCCTAGTGCGATGGCATCGTTACCAATCATAAATAAACGCTTTTTGCCATCAGCTTTTTCAAGCTCCATTAATTCTGTTGTTTCGCTAAGGTTTTCTTTCATAAAGTCAAAGCCTGCTTTAATGGCTTCCATATTTTTATCAACAACTTGTTGACCTTTTCGTCCAAAAATCTCTTGAACTACTTCTTCAAATACGTTAATATCTAAGTTCAGCACTGCGCAAGTTGCCCCAACTGCAACCATGTTTTTCATTAGGGATGTTCCTAGTTCAGTTGCTAATTCAGTGAATGGAACAGCATACATGGCCGCACTTGTATCTTCAGGCTTATTAGGACTGAATTTGGCATCCGCAATAATAACACCTTTATCATGTAGTTCCTTGTAATTAAGATCAATAGTTTCTTGGTCAAAAGCTACCAAAATATCAAGATCATCAGAAATAGATCTTACTTGTGTAGTACTGACACGGATTTTATTGTTCGTATGACCGCCTTTAATTCGTGAAGAGAAATGACGGTAACCATACAAATAGTAGCCTAAACGATTTAATGCTATTGAGAATATTTCTCCAGTACTCTCAATACCTTCCCCTTGTTGCCCTCCAACTTTCCATGAAAGTTGATTGATCATGACTTACACCCCTTTGGATACGTTAAGAAAATATATGAAAACGTTTTATTCAATTAGAATAGTACTCATCAAAATCATTATAAATAGCTCAAAAACCAGTCTAATGTTAGAAAAATGAATGGGTACTAAACGCTTTCAATTCTAGACCTAGTTCTTAAAAAAAGCAACCCTTTCAGACTAATTTTGGTGAAAATTTGAATATTTTATTTTTAAAATCAATATAATAATTAAGTTGATGCTATGTAAGCTCTTCAGCCTATTTTCAACGCAAAAAAAGACCTGTTTGCATTCATGCAACAGGTCATCTTTCATCAAAGATTCCGCATTTTTTATCTTGGCTCTACAATTAGTTTAATAGCAGTCCGTTCTTCCCCATCAATCTTAATATCTGTGAATGCCGGGATACAAATCAAATCCACTCCGCTAGGCGCGACAAACCCTCTTGCGATAGCTACTGCTTTAACCGCTTGATTTAGTGCGCCCGCACCAATCGCTTGGATTTCTGCGCCGCCTCTTTCTCGCAAAACACCTGCAAGCGCACCAGCTACAGAATTAGGATTAGATTTTGCTGAAACTTTTAATATTTCCATTCCTAGCTCCTCCTTGTTTTCCCCTCCCGCATGTTCATGACCATAACTTCCTAAAAGTCTTCTTTTGGAAATGAACATATCCGGTATAGATCATTCCATTGCTACTATATTCATTTCTCAATTCACATATTCCGGCTTGGACAAAATTATGGAATATTCCTTTTTAAAATCCAAAAAAATAACTGCATCTCATTTACCATTTTCGGCAATTAGACACAGTTATTCGTTTAAGAATAAAAGGGATGATCCTCATTAATTAGTATCGGAGTCATTTTCTTTGCTTTTCCGGTTTGATTTTCTATTTCAATAAGTACAGCACTTAATTGTGTACGCCCTTCTTTCGGGACTTCAAATCTGACAGGCAAGCTTGATATAAATCTTTTTAACACAGCTTCCCTTTCTACCCCTAATATTCCATCATATGGGCCTGTCATGCCAACATCTGACATAAAAGCAGTCCCTTCTGGCAAAATACGATGATCTGCTGTTTGCACATGTGTATGAGTGCCGATAACTGCGGTAACTCTTCCATTTAGGAACCAGCCCATTGCTTGTTTTTCACTTGTTGCTTCTGCGTGAAAATCTACAAATATAATGGGTGTTCTTTTTCGAGCCTCCAGAATCAGTTCATCTGCTTTTCGAAAAGGACAATCTATCGCAGGCAAAAAAGTTCGCCCTTGCAAACTGATAACGGCCACTTCGATTGCATTATATTTTAAGTAAACAATTCCTTTACCTGGGTTTCCTTCTGGGAAGTTTGCAGGACGCACCAAATATTTCGCGTCATCAATAAAGTCAAATATTTCTTTATTATCCCAAGTGTGATTGCCAAGTGTAACTGCCTGTGCTCCGGCTTCCAGGAAACCACGGTAAATCTTTTCAGTAATTCCTTTGCCTCCTGCAGCATTTTCCCCATTGATAATCGTAATTTGTGGGCGGTATTTTTCCTTTAGTTTAGGAACGTATTCCTTTATCATGTCTCTTCCTAAAGAGCCAACAACATCCCCTACAAATAATATGTTCATATATTTGTCCCTTCTTTGCTAATTTCTTCTGTTTATGCCTCAATAGGCAATTAATGTTTATATTCCCATTCTTTCTTAAGTTTATTTATGAATTTTGTTTGGAAAAAAATAAAGCGATGCTAAGCACCGCTTTATTTTGCATATTCCACGGCTCGTGTTTCACGAATAACCGTAACTTTTATATGTCCTGGATAATCAAGCTCTTCTTCGATCTTCTTACGAATATCTCTCGCTAGACGATGGGCTTCAAGGTCATCAATTTGTTCTGGTTTCACTAATATACGAATTTCTCGTCCAGCTTGGATGGCAAATGACTTTTCAACGCCATCATAAGATTCTGAAATCTCTTCAAGCTTTTCAAGACGTCGAATATAATTTTCTAATGTCTCTCTTCTAGCCCCTGGTCTTGCTGCTGAAAGAGCATCAGCTGCAGCTACTAGAACGGCAGTAATCGAAGTAGGCTCAGTGTCCCCATGATGTGAAGCAATACTGTTAATAACGATTGGGTGCTCTTTATATTTCGTTGCAAGCTCAACCCCAATTTCAACATGGCTTCCTTCCACTTCATGGTCAATGGCTTTACCAATGTCATGAAGCAAGCCTGCACGTCTTGCGAGTGTCTCGTCCTGACCTAGCTCTGCTGCAAGTAATCCTGACAATTGTGCTACTTCCATTGAATGCTTTAATACATTCTGGCCATAGCTTGTCCTGAATTTCAGGCGGCCGAGAATTTTAATAAGGTCCGGATGAAGTCCATGCACACCTACTTCAAAGGTTGTCTGCTCACCTATCTCTCGGATATGTTCATCCACTTCCCGGCGTGCTTTATCAACCATTTCTTCAATGCGCGCAGGGTGTATACGACCATCTTGAACAAGCTTGTCTAAAGCTAAACGGGCAGTCTCGCGACGAATCGGATCAAATCCTGATAAAATGACTGCTTCTGGTGTATCATCAATAATAAGATCAATTCCTGTGAGCGTTTCAAGTGTACGAATATTTCGGCCTTCACGGCCAATAATCCGTCCCTTCATTTCATCATTAGGCAAGTTAACTACAGAAACTGTTGTTTCTGCAACATGGTCCGCTGCGCATCGTTGGATTGCCAGTGACAAGATATCCTTCGCCTTCTTATCGGCTTCCTCTTTCGCTCTAATCTCGCTCTCTTTAATCATTATAGCTACATCATGAGCCACTTCCTGCTCTACACGCTCTAAAATGATGGACTTAGCCTCTTCACGAGTTAAGCCTGAGATACGTTCTAGCTCAGCTTTTTGTGATCGTACCATCTCGTCCACTTTGCTTTCCATCTCTTCAATATGCTGTTGTCTTTTGTTAAGAGAATCGTCCCTCTTCTCTAAAAGTGTTTCACGTTTATCTAACGTTTCATCTTTACGATCAAGATTTTCTTCTTTTTGCAGTAAACGATTTTCTTGTTTTTGAAGCTCATTTCTTCGATCACGAATTTCACGCTCCGCTTCTGTGCGAAGCTTGTGAATCTCATCCTTTGCTTCAAGTAAGGCTTCTTTCTTTATAGCGTCTGCTTCCCGCTTGGAGTCTTCCAATATCTGCTCTGCAGAATTCTTGGCTCCTGCGATCTTTGCTTGAGCAATGGACTTACAAACAAAATAGCTAACAACTGCACCGACGAATAGGCCAAGCAAACTGGAGATGATGATTGCTGTTAATAGTTCCATCATTTCACCTCCTCTTGCTATGAACTTTTTTGTGTTACGTTTCTAAAGTGTCGGCATGTATATTGTCCCATTCAACATACAGCACAAAGGCTTTTCAACGTTTTCATTCATTATAAAATGTAAAATATACATTTTTAATTGTAAAGGTGTGGAATTTCATTGTCAAGGCTTTGTCGTTGCGGCGCTAGTTATTATGCATATATCTTTGGAATTTTCTTTAATCATAATAAAAAGCAAAGCCACTTAATCTGAACGGCTTTGCTTACTCTACGAAAAAATGTCATATATCATTAGTCAATTAGTTGAAGTTCCTCTTGTCCCTCGTCATCACTAAGTGATTTTACACTATCAAGTCCATAGTGCTCACGTATTTGATTTTGAATTTGTATACGAATATCTTTATTTTCCTTCAGGAATTGCTTGGCGTTTTCACGGCCTTGTCCTACACGCTCCTCATTGTAAGAATACCAAGAGCCGCTCTTTTGGACGATATCAAGCTCAGAGCCTATGTCAATAACTTCGCCTTCCTTAGATATTCCTTCCCCATACATAATATCCACTTCTGCCACGCGGAACGGAGGGGCAACTTTATTCTTAACTACTTTAATCTTTGTTTTATTTCCCACAATATCAGTGCCCTGTTTTAATTGTTCAGCACGGCGTACTTCTAGACGGATAGTTGAGTAGAATTTAAGAGCACGTCCACCTGGGGTAGTCTCAGGATTTCCAAACATGACTCCTATTTTTTCACGGATCTGGTTGATGAAAATAGCAATCGTTTTGGATTTATTAACTGCACCTGAAAGTTTACGCAGTGCCTGAGACATTAAACGAGCTTGCAGGCCGACATGGGCATCTCCCATCTCCCCTTCAATCTCCGCTTTTGGAACAAGAGCTGCAACAGAGTCAACGACCAGTATATCTACCGCACCGCTTCTTACAAGGGCCTCAGCGATCTCTAATGCTTGTTCGCCTGTGTCAGGCTGAGAAAGAAGCAGTTCATCAATATTTACCCCAAGCTTTTGTGCGTAAACAGGATCAAGGGCGTGCTCTGCATCAATAAACGCTGCTTGTCCTCCAGTTGCTTGCACTTCTGCAATAGCATGTAATGCCACTGTTGTTTTACCTGAGCTTTCAGGTCCATAAATTTCAATGATTCGGCCCCGAGGATAGCCGCCTACTCCAAGTGCTGCATCCAATGCTAGTGAACCACTTGGTATAGTAGATATTTGACGATCTGTTTGCTCCCCTAGCTTCATAATTGAACCTTTACCAAATTGCTTTTCTATTTGTTTTAATGCCATCTCAAGTGCTGCTTGACGATCGCTCATTTTTCTTCCTCCTTTATCTTAACAAAAACACATTTGTTTATATTTGATCTAAAAACCTATCTTTACTATAACTGTTTTCCATTGGTTTGTCGAGAATAAATTCGAACATTCATTCGTCTTTTTTTACTGCTTAGTATGAAAGATAATGATATTTTCACTAGCGGAAATTAATATTTTCATAGTGTTTATTGTATAGAAAATGAAATTATAGAAAGTTGTCTAACATTTTATTGCGAGAATTAAAAAACAGAATGCCTTAATTGACATTCTGAATTGCTTTGAGGTGCCTCATTAGAAAGTAGCAGCCATATTTTACACTTCTGACCCGAATGGCTTCCCTTGTACCTCCTAAATTTAACTTTTCTGCAGTTAGTAGCTTCCCCTTCAAATAAATCCCTATAAAGACAGTGCCAACAGCCTTGCCTTCAAGTTCATCCGGACCTGCTACACCAGTTAAGCTGATCCCTATATCCGAATTCATCAGAGCCGCAACATTTTCAGCTAGTTCCATTGCACATTGTGCACTGACGACTCCTTCTTTATGAATGGTCTCTTGCTGTACATGAAGTACATTTGCTTTCACTTCATTTGTATAGCACACAACTCCTCCCTTTAAAAAGGAGCCAGCACCTGGAATGGATGTAAATGTCTGTTGAAACATTCCCCCAGTTAAGCTTTCGGCGCAGCTAATAGTTAAGCCATTTTCTTTCATTAATTTAATAGTCTCATTCATAAGAGAAGTATCATCATAGCCATAAAAATATTCTCCCACACGAGAGAGAATGGCTTTCTCTGTTTCATCCAATAATTGAAGAGCCGTTTCCACCTGCTTATGCTTCGCTGTAAGTCTGAGCGTTACCTCTCCATCGGAAGCTAAAGGGGCTATAGTTGGATTGGATTGGGAATCTATTAAATCCTCTATTTCTGTTTCAAGCAAGGCTTCCCCAATGCCGAAAAATCTTAAAACTCGCGACACAATGACATCTTCTTCATAAAGCTTTGAGCGCAGAAGCGGGTACCCATGCTTTAGAAACATCGGTTCCATTTCCTTAGGCGGCCCTGGAAGCAGCATATACAAATGCTTGTTTGTATCAAGAAACATTCCAGGCGCCATTCCATGCTCATTTGGCAATACTTGTGAACCTTCCAGGACAATTGCTTGCTTTTTATTATTTTCAGTCATTACCCGATTTGAACGTTCAAAATAGAGTTCGATTAATTTAAGAGCTTGATCATCCATAATCAGCTGCTTGTTCAAATGATTAGCTATCGTTTCCTTCGTTAGATCATCTTTCGTTGGTCCTAAACCGCCAGTAAAAATAAGAAACTCAGAGCGGTTTTCGGCTATTTCAATTGCAGACTTTAGACGCTTTGGATTATCTCCAACAACTGTATGATAATAAACATTAATGCCTAAATCAGCTAGCTGCTGCGACAAAAACTTAGCATTTGTATTTACTATTTGACCTAGTAATAGTTCAGAACCTACAGCAATGATTTCTGCATTCATTCGGGACGCCACCTTAATTTACGAAATCTATTTTGAATTAGAAAATACTTGCTTATTTTTTATGAAATAATCCCAGCCAGACCAAATCGTAAAGATCATGGCAATCCAAAGGGCTATATCAGCAAACGGAATAGAGAACATTTCAAATATAATATTATGTAAAAGCAAAGCTGAAATTGCCACTATTTGTGCCCATGTTTTGATTTTCCCTAACATGTTTGCTGCAACTACTTCTCCCCCTTCAGCTAGAAGAAGACGTAATCCAGTAACCGCAAATTCACGGCTAATAATGATAATCACGATCCATGATGGAGCAAATCCAAGTTCCACAAGAACGATTAACGCAGCAGAAACTAGCAGCTTATCTGCCAATGGATCAAGGAACTTACCAAAGTTTGTTACGAGGTTAAGCTTCCTTGCGTAATAGCCATCCACCCAGTCTGTAGCAGAGGCAAAAATAAAAACTAATGCTCCAATTAAATGCGTCACGGGAAGCGTTGTCCCAAGCAAAGTCACCTCACCCCACGAGAATGGCACGAGCATAATAATTAAGAACAAAGGGATAAGGCAAATTCTTGAAATTGTAATTTTGTTAGGTAGATTCATGATTTACCTCCAGTTTGTAATAAGCGATGAGTAAAAGTGAAAAATAGTCATCAAAAGATGACTATTCGTTGCTCGTTAAGTAGCGAATGGTAATATTCTGCGTCACAACCTGAGCGGGATCAATGGCAAAAGTAATTTTTTCATCATTCACATAAATCTCAGTTTCTAGGGAGTTCCCAATGATAAGCGCAGCTTCAGTCTCTTTTGAAAAATCGAGAAGCTGACTTTCAGTGTCACCTTTTGTTAATGTTCCTTGGTAGAAAGAGGTTCCCTTTCCATTTTTGACACTAACCCATGTTTTCCCAGTCGAAACAACCTTCAATTCAAACTTATCTGCATTTTTTAGTTCATATATTGAATTTTTGCCGCTAGTTTCAACGACAGTAAGTTCTTGCTTCGGTGCAGGAGGCGTTTCCTCTTTGGCTTCATCCTCTGTTGCCTCATTTTCTTCATCCGCTTTTGAAGATTCCTTATCAGAGTTCGCATCGGAATTAGCATTAGAATCTTTGGAGAAGTTTTCTGATTCTTCAAGACGCACTTGCTCATTTCCGCTATTATCTGCGAGATCCTTATCTTCATTTCCATCCCCTTTTTGGGTGACGAAGTAATAAACAACAGCTGCTGCACCTATAATAAATACAGCAATTAATATTTTCGGAAGAATATCAAATACCTTTGAACCACCTGAAGTAATATCTTTTCTTGATTGCACTCTAGACAATTTTTCAGGAATATCCTCATTTATTGTAGAAGGAATTTCTGATTTATACTGTTCAAATAGCTCTTCCGGCTGTAGGCCTACCGCTTCTGCATACTGTTTAATGAAAGCCCGTATATAGAATTGCCCAGGCATCATACTATAATTTCCTTCTTCAATACCAATTAAATACCGCTTTTGAATTTTAGTGGCAACTTGCAAGTCATCAAGACTTAATCCTTTAGCCAATCGGGCTTCTTTTAACTTTACCCCAAGTTCTGACAATTTTTAACACCTTCCAACTTACGAAAAATCAAAGCCTCCAAAATCAGATTCGGAGATCATTTTGGTTTTATCGACAATATCATATTTTATTTCCTCTTCAGGATCAGTGCGAAGCTCAATTATATAATCGAAATCTTCAATCGAATACTCTGTGTTTTCCACAAAAATATCTGGATGCTCAACCACTTTTACAGCATTCATACTCATAATTTCACGCACAAGCTGCCAATGGCGTTCGTTTGCTCTTCTAGAAGAGACAATCCCGTCAATAATAAATAGATTATCTTCGTTATACTCATCATGAATTAATTGATTGCGAATGGTTTGCTTTAAAAGAGTTGAGGAAACGAATAACCATCGTTTATTGGCACAGACACTTGAAGCCACAATTGATTCGGTTTTTCCTACACGAGGCATTCCTCTTATACCTATTAGTTTGTGCCCTTCCTGCTTAAATAATTCTGCCATAAAGTCAACTAATAGTCCAAGCTCGTCCCTTACAAAACGGAAAGTCTTTTTGTCATCCGCGTCTCTTTGTATGTATCTTCCATGTCGAACAGCTAAGCGGTCCCTTAATTTTGGTTTACGGAGTTTAATCAATTTTATTGTATCCATTGTATGTAAAATTGACTCTAGCCGAACAATTTGTTCATTGCTTTCTGCTAGAATTAATAGCCCTCTGCGGCCTTCATCAACACCATTGATCGTAACAATGTTTATGGAAAGCATACCTAAAAGGGAAGAAATATCACCAAGCAAACCGGGTCGGTTCTTTTGGATTTCATACTCTAAATACCACTCTGTTTTACTCAAAATTAATAACCTCCTTAGTACCGTTCCTAAACTTCCCTTTACGTTTAAGAGGTTGAATATGAAAGACCTATTTGTCCTCTTTATCAATACGCCCCTTTATAATAAATGATTTCGAAGAAAGATGAAAGGAAAAACAAAGCAGAACATCGTAAAAATAGATTTTTAATCATTTTCAAAATATACATAGAGATTAATTCTGTAAAAAGCATAAAAAAAAGAGAGGGTGCTCCTCTCTTTTTTTCATATATTATTGTGTTCCGTTGTTCTCAACCAGTTTAACCATAACATTCGCAATGGCCATCTGTTCATCCTTATCAGCAACGGACCATAAATCAGAGAGAATTCTCTGCTGTTCATTTTTCGGATCTACTTGTTTCGCTAAGTAGTCACCGATTTGGTAGGCAAGATCATTAACGGTGTCTTTATTCATTCCCTGCTGCTGTCCCTGATCTAGACGATCGCCTAGAAAGTCTTTCCATTGCTGCCAATTTTCAAGTACAGACATGAATATATCCTCCTTTAAAAACTGTGTTGTACACTATAGTACATAGTTATTTTGTTTATTGGAGAGAAAAAATATTCATGATTTCTTCGGCAATCCATTTGATTAAGTATACCAACCGCCATTTACGGCAAGTACTTGTCCAGTAATATAGGACGATTTTTCTGATAGAAGAAATGAAACAGAATCAGCAATATTTTCAGGTGAAGCGAGTCTCCCCATTGGAATTTCATTTTTTAGGGATTCAAGCTCATCAAATGAAAAGCCCTCTATCATAGCTGTTTGCACGGCACCTGGCGCTACAGCATTCACTCTAATACCATTAAAGGCCAGTTCCTTGCTTAACGCTTTGACAAACGATATTTGGGCTCCTTTAACAGTGGAATAGGCGACTTCACAAGCAGCTCCTGTTTGACCCCATATGGAAGAGATGACGATGATGTTTCCGCTTCTTTTGGCCAGTAATTTAGGCAGTAATTGCTTCGTAAGCATAAGTGGTGTTGTTACATGAAGGTTGATCAGCTTTTCTGCCATACTGTCCTCAAGCTCATATAGAAGACCGTAATGGCTTATACCGCTATTATGTATAATGGCATCAATGGAAAAAATATTTTTTACGAGCTTTTTATAGCCACTTTTTGAAGATAAATCTGCCTGGATTGGAATATACTCTCCGCCAAATGCTTTAAGCTGCACCATTAGAGTTTCAATTGCCTTTTTATTCTCATGATAATGCAAATATAAATGATAGCCTTCAGCCGCTAATTTAGCTGCAATCGCTTCCCCAATTCCACCGCTTGCTCCCGTAATTAATGCATATTTCCTCATCCTGTTCACTCCATGCTCTATAATAAAAAGGAAAGAAAGCGCCAACATGAAAGGCGCTTTCTCTTTATTATCGTCCTAATGTTTTTGTTAATCAACCTTTCGGAACAACTTGACAAACAGAAAATCTGTCTTCTGAAATAAAATCACTTGCAATACTTTCAATATCTTCTATTTTTATCGCTTCAAGGGTAGCGACAACATCAAATAAATTCATTTCATTAAAGGCATATCTTGTAAATTGATTCGCAATATATTCCGGAGAATTTATGGCCCGCAGAAATGCGCCAATCTTTTTCTTTTTCGTTCGTTCTAAGCTCGCTTCTGAAATGGCTCCCTTTTCCTTCATTTTTAAAAGAATATTCTTTAACGATTCAGCAAGCTTTTCTGGATCATTTGTATCACCGCCAACCATAGCAAACCCGAAACTTTTTTCCTGGGTATAATCAAACGAAAACGTATCATCAATTAGCCCTTGATTATATAAAGTACTATAATGGTCAGAGCTTTTACCAAACATAATATCCAGCATGACGTTTAAGCTTAGCTCTGTTTTCAATAATTCCTGGCCGGACTTATTCACATTCTTTGCCTTTATGCCTACTAAACATTTGGATGTTTGAACATTCATTTGCAAAACTTGTTTTTTCTTAGCGACCTGTTCAGGTTCTTCTTCGAATTTACGATTTATTTCCGGCAATTCCTTGTAATCTTTAGATGCTTGGTTATCCTTAATTTGTTTCATAATATTGTCTGGATTTACAGGCCCTACAATAAATAATAGCATATTACTTGGGTGGTAGAACGTATGATAGCACTCATAAAGCAGATCTTTCGTAATATGTGAAATCGTTTCAATCGTACCAGCAATGTCAATTTTTACAGGATGTTGCTGATACATATTTTCAATTAAACCATAATACAATCGCCAGTCAGGATTATCATCATACATAGTAATTTCCTGTCCAATGATTCCCTTTTCTTTCTCAACAGTTTGTTCTGTAAAGTATGGATATTGAACAAAGTCAATTAATGTTTCAAGATTTTGTTCTACATTTGATGTACTCGAGAATAAATAAGCTGTTCTTGTGAAAGAAGTAAATGCATTAGCAGATGCTCCCTGCCTGCTAAATTGCTGAAAGACATCTCCATCTTCTTTCTCAAATAGCTTATGCTCTAAAAAGTGGGCAATCCCATCGGGAACTTTTACATATTCATTTTTTCCTTGAGGAAGGAAATGGTTGTCAATAGACCCATATTTCGTTGTAAAAGTTGCATATGTTTTATTAAAACCCGCTTTTGGCAGGATGTACACATCTAAGCCATTTTCAAGTTTCTCAAAAAACAATTCTTCCTTCAGCTGTTCAAATGTAATTTTTTCCATTACATTCCTGCCTCCTTCCCAGTTAAGAAATATATCGTATCTAAAGTGATCTTTTTGGCGACTGCAACTATATCTTCCTTTGTAGCCAGATCCATCTTATCCATCCAATCCTGAATGGAAATATCTTTCTGAGATACTACGTTATGATAAAGGACCTCTACTATTCCTCTAGATGTATCAATAGTCTCCAGCAGCTGGTTTTTAATTACAGCCTTCGTCTGTTTTAATTCTTCCTCTGTGAAATCACCATTTTTCATCGCCTCAATTTGTGCATGTATAATGCTGACAGCCTGATCATAATTTTTATTATCAATTCCTGTCATCACCATTAATAATCCTTTATGGCTCTCCAGCCTGCTTGCCGCGTAATAAGCAAGACTCGCTTTTTCCCTTACGTTGATAAATAGTTTGGAATGTGAAAAACCTCCAAATATTCCGTTATAAACTTGTAAAGCATAGTAATCCTCGTCCCCATATACAATATTTGTTCGATAGCCAATATTTAATTTTCCTTGCTTTACATCTTGGTTTTCGATTACCTCATGAACATCATTCTTTTCTCTAAATGCAGAAGAATGGATAAGCTGCGGAGTTCGATCAACAAATTGCAATAGCTCCTGTGCAAATGCCTCTACTTCTTCCACATTTACGTCCCCAATCACGTAAAGATCCATCTCGTCCTGATTTAAAGAATTCTGGTAATATTCGTAAAGACTCTCTGGAGTAATTGGGTCAACGTCTTCTTTTTCTCCATGAACATGCAGTGAGTACGGCTCCTCTTTACACATTTCTTGAACGAGACGAAAGTTGGAATAACGCATTTTATCGTCATATACAGATTGAATTCTTTGTTTTAATGTCCTTTTTTCATTCTCCACAGTATCTTTATCAAAAGCATTTCCTTGAACATTTGGTTTCGTTAAAATCTCTGATAAAAATTGAAATGCTTCCTTTAAAAGGGGTGTACTGTCAGATAAAAATTTTTCATTAGCAATTTCCAATGAAAAACTAATAATGTGGTACTCACCTTTTTTCGATAGGTCTACATAAAAAGTCGCTCCATAAAGCTCATCTAAATAAGAACGTAGCTTCCCAGTAGAAGGATAATTTTCACTGCTGCTCTGCAGTACATATGGAAGTAAAGCCCTAAGAGTAGCAAATTCTTTATTTAGCGGGGCTTTCATCTTCCAAACTATAGTATTTGTTTTGTATTTTTCGGTTTTTACAATATGAAGTTTATAGCCATTCATCGGTTTAACGGCTTCTGATAAAATTTCCATATTCTGTCCTCCCAATCATCCTGTAAATATTATTTGCTTTACTATCATATGTAACTTAATAGTGGTTATTTTCCTCAAACTTTTTGAATTAAATCTTATTCTAAATATAACTTGCCCTAATTCCTTATATCAAGTTATTAACTTAAATGGAAATTGTGATACCAGATACGAAAAAAAAGACCTCTAAAAAAGAGGTCTTAAGCAAATTAACGTGAACCTTTAATATATGGGACACCTGATGCTTTTGGCGCATCAGCACGTCCGATAAATCCTGTTAAGGCTAGAATCGTTAACACATATGGAGCGATTAATAAATAGACATTCGGAATATTTTCCAAGAATGGCAAGCTTGATCCGATAATACTTAAGCTTTGAGCGAATCCGAAGAACAAGGCAGCGCCCATTGCCCCAAGTGGATGCCATTTACCAAAAATCATTGCGGCTAATGCCATAAAACCTTGACCGCTAATGGTCGCATGGCTAAAGTCTGAAGTAATCGATTGAGCATAAACGCCTCCGCCGATTCCGCCTAGCGCACCAGAAAGGATAACCGCAATGTAGCGAATTTTTGTTACATTTATCCCCATTGTATCAGCCGCCATTGGGTGTTCACCGACAGATCGTAATCTTAATCCGAATGGGGTTTTAAAAATAACATACCACGCAATAAAGGCAACAATGATTGCTACATAAGAAGTGTAGTACGTATTTGAGAAAAACAATCTTCCTATTAGTGGAATATCACTTAAAATGGGAATATCAATCTTATGAAAGCCTTTTTGAATAGCATCAGTTTGACCTTTATCATAAATAAACTTAACTAGAAACAATGCTGCTCCGATAGCCAATAAATTTATTGCAACACCGGAGACAACCTGGTCCGCTCTAAATGTAATTGATGCAACTGCGTGGAAAACAGAAAGTAGTGCACCAATAACCATTGCCGCAAGTAACGAAACCCATGGAGTCAAGCTTCCAAAAGTGCTTGCGAACGTTAGATTAAAGACAATAGCCGTAAACGCACCGATAACCATTAATCCTTCAAGCCCAATATTTACAACACCTGAACGCTCTGAAAAGGTTCCGCCTAATGCTGTGAAAATAAGTGGTGCGGCCCAAAGCATTGTTGAGGGAATAATGATTGCTAACATATCGATGATGCCCACTTACTTCACCCCCTTTTTACCAATACGATCAATGAAGATTCTAATCATATAACTAGCTGCTACAAAGAAGACAATTAATGCAATAATAATATCAACAAGTTCATTTGGAACGCCTGCTTCAAGTGGCATATTTAAGGCCCCTACCTTTAAAGCACCAAATAATAGAGCCGCTAAAATAATGCCGATAGGTCCGTTTGCACCGAGCAAGGCTACAGCAATTCCATCAAATCCTACACCTGTGAACCCGCCCTTTACCGCTGTATAGCCAAATGTGCCAAGCCCTTCCATTGCGCCGGCTAGTCCTGCAAAGGCACCTGAAATCACCATTGATAAAATAATATTAGAACGAACATTCATACCGGCATATTCAGAAGCATGCTGATTAAAACCAACTGATTTTAATTCATACCCTCTAGTCGTTTTTTCCAGAATAAACCACATTAACAATGCACAGAAAAGAGCAATTACGATACCCCAATGCAAGCGGGAGAAATCTGTTAGACCTTCGAGAAAAAGGGAACGCAAAGAAGCAGTTTCATGGATATTTGGTGTGCGATCACTCTTTTCAGAAAAAACCGAACGAACGAAATAGTTTGATACATGTAAAGCTACATAGTTTAACATAATCGTAACAATAACCTCATGGACACGGAAACGGGCTTTTAAAAATCCAGGGATAAATGCCCAAAGTGCTCCAGCTGCGGCAGCAGCTAAAACAGCTAAAGGCAAATGAATAATCTTCGGAAGGTCAAATGCGAACCCTACCCAAACGGCTGCAAGCCACCCAACTATTAGCTGTCCTTCTACCCCAATATTAAACAATCCTGTTTTGAATGCAAAAGCAACGGCCAATCCAGCAAGTATTAATGGCGTCACCTGTCTAATGGTTTCCCCAAAATAATAAATATCACCGAAGGCACCGTCCCAAAGTGCATAAAATGCTTCACCAGCATTATAGCCAGTAGCAATCATAATAATGGTTCCG
Source organism: Bacillus sp. JJ1474 (assembly GCF_036965225.1). Lineage (NCBI taxonomy): Bacteria > Bacillati > Bacillota > Bacilli > Caryophanales > Bacillaceae > Bacillus > Bacillus sp. JJ1474. The sequence continues at coordinate 29,271 of NZ_JBALPC010000001.1, forward strand.
GCAATTATCCCTAATAGAACAGCTAAAAGGGGAACAATCATATTTTTCAAGCGATTAGACATCTGCTTTTTCACCTGCTTCCTTCCGTTTCGAACCGGCCATTAACAATCCTAATTCTTGTTCTGTTGTTTGTTTTGGATCAACAATGGCAACAATTTTTCCTTCATATATAACAGCAATGCGATCACTCACATTTATAATTTCATCGAGTTCAAAAGATAAGAGCAAGACTGCCTTACCTTGATCACGCTGGTCAATAAGGCGTTTGTGAATAAATTCAATTGCACCAACATCTAACCCTCGTGTAGGCTGGGCTGCAATAAGCAAATCTGGATTACGGTCAATTTCACGGCCGATGATTGCCTTTTGCTGGTTCCCGCCGGACAAAGCCCGGGCTAATGTAAATTCACTTGGAGTTCGAACATCATATTCTTGGATTAATCCTATTGCTTTTTTATATATTTCTTTAAAGTTTAATACCCCATTTTTTGAATAGGGCTGTTGATAATAGGTTTGCAGAACCATATTTTCTCCGATTGGAAAATCGAGTACTAGCCCATGCTTATGACGATCCTGGGGAATATGGCCTATCCCAGATTCCGTCACTTTTCTAGATGGTTGATTTCTAATTTCCTTGTCATTAAGCTTAATGGAACCACTTTCAGATTTTCTTAGTCCTGTAATAGCCTCAAGTAATTCTGTTTGTCCATTCCCATCTACCCCAGCAATTCCTAATATCTCACCAGCTTTAACTGTAAGACTTAATCCTTCTACAGCTGGGAGTCCGCGTGAATCCTTAACATGCAGATCATGAATAACCAGAACATCCTGTTCGGGCTGTGCTTCTTTCTTTTCCGTCTTAAATTCAACTTCACGGCCAACCATTAAGCTGGCAAGCTCATTGGGGTTTGTTTCGCTGACATTAACCGTTCCAATGCCAACGCCCTTACGAATAACGGTTACTCGATCACAAACCTCCATAATTTCTTTCAATTTATGGGTAATTAAAATGATTGATTTACCTTCATTAATTAATGCCTTCATGATTTGGATTAACTCATGAATTTCCTGCGGTGTTAATACTGCAGTCGGTTCATCGAAAATAAGAATTTCTGCACCGCGATATAATGTTTTTAAGATTTCAACCCGCTGCTGCATCCCTACAGAAATATCAGCAATCTTAGCCTTAGGATCAACTGCCAAGCCGTATTTTTCAGAGATTTCTCTTACTTCTTTTTCAGCTTTTTTAATATCAATCTTTCCGCCTGCAGTCGTTTCTTTTCCAAGAATGATATTTTCCGTAACCGTAAAAGGGTCAACAAGCATAAAGTGCTGATGCACCATCCCAATTCCTAATTCATTTGCTATATTAGGATTTGTAATTTTTACAGGTTTTCCATTAACGCGGATCTCACCTTCTTCGGGCTGATACAATCCAAACAGGACGTTCATTAGCGTTGATTTTCCAGCACCATTTTCACCTAATAATGCATGAATTTCACCTTTTTTTAATTGAAGGGTGATGTTGTCATTCGCCACAATCCCTGGAAATTCTTTACGAATATTGAGCATTTCAATTACGTATTCCATTATTTTCACTCCTTGCTCAAGATAAAAGGAAAGTATTTGTTGTAAGATGTCAGACTTTTTCAAACTTAACGACGTAGTTTAATAAAACCTTAAGTGAAATGTAGAAGTTTTTTTTCTACACTTCAATTAAGTTTCCATTGAATTTAAAAAAGGAATAAGGGGCCGGTTTACCAACCCGCTTATTCCTCAGTGAATAGTAGATTTACATTTTTTTAGTATAAGAAATTGACTAGTTCCACCGCAATCTACTTATTGAGCTTTGAAATTTTGTAGCTCATCTTTAGTACCAGGAACTGTGATGTCACCGTTCTTAATTTTTTCTGACCATTCATTAACGGCAGATTCGATATCAGCCTTGTTAGAGACTTCTTCATTGATTGGCGCTAAATTCACACCTTCCTCAGCTAAACCATATACTAATGTTTGGCCGCCAGGGAAGTTGCCAGCCTTTGATTTTTCAGAAATATCGATTACAGCAGTTTTTACACCTTTCATAGCAGATGTAAGGATAACGTTATGGTTTTTGCCATCAATTTCAACGACACCTTCTAAAGTCTGATCAGAGTCAACACCAATTGCCCAAATCTCTCTTGCAGGATCTTTCTTCTTAAGGTCTTTTGCTTCAGTAAATAAACCATTACCAGTACCACCAGCAGCGTGGAAAATTACGTCAATACCTGAAGAATACATTTGTGCAGCTGTCGTTTTTCCTAGTTCAGCTTTGTCAAAAGCTCCAGTATAGTGAACGTTTACTTTAATGTCAGGGTTTACTGATTGTACACCAGCTAAGAAGCCAGATTCAAAACGCTCAATTACTGGAATTTCCATTCCGCCAATAAAGCCAATTTGATTAGATTTAGTTGCCTTTGCAGCCGCTACACCAGCAAGGAATGCCGCTTCTTGCTCTTTAAATAGAACGCTTACAACGTTTGGCTGTTCAACAACACCATCAATGATCCCGAAATGAGTATCCTTTTGCTGCCCAGCAATTGTATTAATATCTTCTACCATTAAGAATCCAACACCAAATACTAAATTAAATCCTTCACGAGAAAGTTTATTTAAGTTAGTGGAGTAGTCAGCATCTGATTTAGATTGCAAATAGTTGTATCCGCCTTTACCTTCTTCAAGTCCGTTATTCTTACCAAACTCTTGAAGACCTTCCCATGCTGATTGGTTAAAAGATTTATCATCTACCCCACCAACATCTGTTACCATTGCAACAGAGAAAGCACTTTCATTTGTTTCTGTTTTAGCTGTGTCGCCTTCTTTTTCTTCCGACTTTCCACAAGCACCTAAAATTGTTCCAGCTGCTAGCACTAAAGATAGCGCTAAACCAAATTTTCGCTTCTTCAAGGTATTGACCCCCTATAATTTTAATTATCTGATAGTAGAAAAGCCTTAGAGCTACTAATAGCTTATTTTTCCTAGGAGTGAACTATAACCTTTTCCTAAGAACATGGAAACTAAACTTATCAGCTCTAAAATAATTGACCGAATACAGAATGGGCTCATCCGTTTCATCATAATGCATTTGCTTAAGAACGAGCAAAGCAGTTTCAGGATCACACTCTAAGATTGGGGAAACTTTTTCATGATAACCTAGCGGTACAATTTGGGTGATTGCGTATGTTATTTTTCGATTTGCCTTTTCTTCCAGTAAATTCAATATTGATTCCTGCTCATGTGAGAATGTATCAGCAAGAATTGGAACTGGAATTTTATCAATACAATACACAACAGGTTCACCGTTGGCAGTTCTTACCCTTTCGATCACAATAATTTCCTCTTCCTCAGAACATGAAAAACGGCGAATATCTTCTTCAGTCGGTCCCATTGTAGATGAACTTAAGAAAATGGTTCCTGGATTCATTCCTGCATTCAATATCATGTCAGTAACACTATTTAACTGTTCAATACCTGAGGTAAATAATGGCTTTGCATTTACAAAAGTCCCAACTCCATGCCTGCGTATGATAACGTTTTCTTCTTCAAGAATACGAAGCGCTTCACGAAGAGTTGCTCTGCTTACGCCAAGTTGCTTGGCAAGATCAAATTCTGAGGGAAGTTTTTCTTTTTCTTTATACTTTCCATCATCAATGTCTTGTTTTAAGCGATCAATCACTTGTAAATATAAATGCCGGTTATCTGACTTTATGGACATGCAGTTTCCTCCAACCAATTTTCTCGGAGACATCAGACCTCTGATGTTCAATCTTTCCTACTAATCGAAAATACTATAACACTTTTTAGTTAATAATGAAATAGAAATTATTAAAAAAATAGTAAAAACGCATCATACAGTAGATAGACTCTCATTATATTATAATTATATTAGTATAACACATTTAACACAAAACTTTTTTTCTGCCAAAAAGACCCGTTTTAAATAAAACGAGTCTTTCAGAAAAGTGTCTATGAACTTGCTTCTTCAGATGGCTTGCCTAACAGTACAGCTCGCGGCTTACTGCCTTCATAAGGACCAACGATTCCTCTTGCTTCCATTTCATCAATAAGGCGGGCAGCCCGCGTATAGCCAATTCGAAATCTGCGCTGCAGCATTGAGACAGAAGCTGTTTGCATTTCTAAAATAAGCTCAACTGCTTCATCGTACAGGTCGTCATCAACTTCTGATGTTGTTTCTGGGATCTCATCAGGAATCATCTCTTCTTGGTATTGTGCCTTTTGCTGTTCAATAACAAAATTTACTATATCCTCAACTTCCTCATCTGATAAAAAGGCACCTTGAATACGAACAGGCTTAGATGCACCGACTGGTAGGAAGAGCATGTCTCCTCTGCCTAGTAATTTCTCCGCTCCACCCATATCAAGAATCGTTCTTGAATCAGTCGCAGATGAGACAGCAAAGGCAATCCGAGAAGGAATATTTGCCTTAATAACCCCTGTAATAACATCAACTGAAGGGCGCTGGGTAGCAATAATTAAATGTATTCCAGCTGCACGTGCCATTTGAGCAAGCCTTGTGATCGCATCTTCTACATCAGAGGATGCCACCATCATCAAATCCGCAAGCTCATCTACAATCACGACAATGTAAGGCAGCAGTGGCTGCTGTGCTTCTTCTTCCGCATTGTGTTTTTTTACATAGTCATTATAGCCTTCAATATTTCTTGTTCCTGTATGCGAAAATAGCTCATACCGTCTTTCCATTTCATTGACAACTTTCTTTAACGCCTGTGATGCTTTTTTAGGATCTGTAACAACTGGAGCAAGCAAATGAGGGACCCCATTATACACGTTTAATTCAACCATTTTGGGGTCGATCATCATTAATTTCACTTCATGAGGTTTTGCCCGCATTAGTACACTTGTAATTATTCCATTAATGCACACACTTTTTCCGCTGCCAGTTGCACCAGCTACTAATAGATGGGGCATTTTATTTAATTCTGCTTGGACCGATTCCCCTGTAATATCACGGCCAAGGCCAATTAATAGCTTTGAATCTGGTCTCTCATATTGGTTTGCTTCAATGACTTCTCTAAGTGAAACCATTGCGACTTCAGAATTGGGTACTTCAATCCCTATCGCAGATTTCCCTGGAATCGGAGCCTCAATTCTAATGTCTTTTGCAGCAAGTGCCAAGGCCAAATCATCGTGCAAACTAACAATCTTACTGACCTTTACTCCCACATCGGGATGGACCTCATATTTCGTTACAGCTGGACCGAGGTGAACTTGAGTTACTCTTGCCTTTACGCCGAAGCTTTGAAAAGTTCTTTCAAGCTTTGCTGCATTTGCGTGTATTAATTCATATTCACCGCTTTGATCTGTTTGTCTAGGCAGCTTCAGCAGATTAATAGGCGGCAATTCATAATCCACATTTTCAACTTCATTAAATGTGATAGGTGGTCCTGAATCCGAATCTGATTGGTTGTCCATTCTTTTTGCCGTTTCTTTCTCTACCTGTTTATTTTGTTCATAGTTAGCCTTTTCAATAAAACTAGAAATAATAGGTTCCGGCTGTAAATCTTCCTTTTGCTCGACCGCACTATTAATTTTAATAACGGGTTCTGTTCTATTCTCTTCCTCTACTCTGCTTCTACGTTCTTTTGCCTTTTCACGCCTTGAGACTCTTTTTTCTTTACGGTTTCTGTTCCATTCATTCATATCATGAATGAATGCATTCCATTGATTTTTTATAAATTTTCCAATAGCAGTTAGAAGCTTTCCAAATGCCTCCCCAAAGGTTTTGCCAGTTACTAATGTAATTCCAATGATAATCAAGATTAGAGCAATAAATTTTGCCCCGGCAACATCAAATAAATAGAAGAATACGGCAATGAGGATGGCGCCTATCATGCCACCATATAATTTCTCCGTGCTCGTTTCACTATTCCTTACCATCTCAAGCATTTCAAAGGTTTGTTTGATTACACTAGGGTTTTGTACCTTTCCGCTATTTGTTAATAATTCGATATGGGTAGTATGGCTAAGTAATAGAATAGAGCAAATAATTAAATAACAGCCTACCAATTTAGTGCTGAAAAAATGGGGCAATGTCCTTTTCCACATAATATAACTAGCAAAAACAATCATGCCCAAAATCCCTAAGATATACCAATCTCCCATAAAAAACTGGAAAAATAGAACGGTCCAATCCCCTGCCTTACCAAGCTTTGCCATTGCTATTACCCCTAAAGCAAGCAGGACGAGACCAATTAGCTCAAACTTAATAGTTGATTTAATATTTTCTTTTTTTCTAGAATGTCTTCGCTTCTTTTTGGCCATTTTATCACCCTGTATTATCTTCTTATTTCCATCTTAAACAATAGATTAATGAAACATGCACGGAATCTTATGTAAAAAGTTAATATTATGTATTGAAAGAAGAAAGCAGCCATAATTTGGCTGCCCTGAAATTAAATCTATTATAACACACTGCCCTCATTCACTGTAATGTTAAAGTGATTTTTGCTCCTGGAAAACATGCTTCATTCATAAAGTGTGCAGGATCACTGCTCATAATCCGGATAACTGTGCCGGTTTGCCCATCATCTATATTCACTAGCATTGGAATCCCCTGGTAAGATATGACTTTTTGTTTTTCAAATTCACTTTCGTTTGTTTGATAAATAAGCTCCTGTGGCATCATTGTATAGAGAATCATTGGACTATCCCTTCATTCTTCTTTTTATTAAGGTCTATCAGCTCATTTAACCGTTTCATTGCTGGACCAATTCCGCCCACGCTATCGATTAATCCGCTCTCAACAGCCTCTTTCCCTACTACATTCGTGCCAATGTCTCTCGTTAAATTTCCTTTAGCAAACATTAATTCTTTAAAATATTCTTCGGAAATATTCGAATTCTTCGTAACAAAATTAATGACCCTCTCCTGCATTTTATCTAAGTATTCAAAGGTTTGTGGCACTCCGATAACTAAGCCAGTCAATCTAATCGGATGGATGGTCATTGTCGCGGTTTCCGCAATAAAAGAATGGTCACATGAAACAGCAATCGGAACCCCTATCGAATGTCCTCCGCCGAGCACAATAGATACCGTTGGCTTTGATAAGGAGGCAAGCATTTCAGATATGGCAAGTCCCGCTTCAACATCTCCGCCCACTGTGTTTAATATTACTAAAAGCCCTTCAATTTTTGGGTTTTGTTCAATTGCGACAATTTGGGGAATGAGGTGCTCGTATTTCGTTGTTTTATTTTGTGGAGGCAGTTGAAGATGCCCCTCTATTTGACCAACAATCGTTAAACAGTGAATCTTTGAGTCCTGGGATAGTTGCGGAACATTCGTTTGCCCTAACTGTTGAATTTTCTCAATAAGAGCTGAGGATTGTCCTTCCTTCGGCTTGTCCTGCTCTTCATTTTCAGAGCCGCTTTGTTTCAAGTCATTGTTCATTTCTTTTTTCTCCCTTCAAACCAATTTAAAGAACAAAATCCATATGAGTTTAGTATGGTCTTTGGGAGTATTTTCATTCGGTGTTAGTTTATTGCTTATTAATAATATAAAAAGCACAGCTGCTTGAGCTGTGCTTCCTAAGTTCTAAACTTCCATAATAATCGGTAAAATCATCGGTCTTCGTTTTGTTTTTTCATATAGATACTGATTCAATACATCTCTCATATCTTGCTTAATTCCTGACCAATCGAAGGTTTCTTTTGAAATGTTTTTTTCGACAGTTTCTCTGACCTTCTTTGTAGCCTCAATTAAAAGTTCCTCAGATTCTCTTACATATACAAATCCTCTGGAAATAATTTCAGGTCCAGCACATATGCTTTTTTCCTTTTTATTCAAGGTCACAACGACAAGTAATATCCCATCTTGAGAAAGAAGCTTTCTGTCTCTTAATACAATGTTCCCGACATCTCCGACTCCACTTCCATCAATTAGAATATTGCCTGATGGAATGCGGCCAGCGGGGCGAATCCGGCCTTCTTTTATTTCTGCAACCTCGCCTTTTTCAGGGATGAAAATTTGATCATTCGTTAAACCGCTTTCCAAAGCAACTTTGGCATGTGCCTTTAACATGCGATATTCGCCATGAACAGGAATAAAGAATTTCGGCTGCATTAAATTAATCATAAATTTAAGCTCTTCCTGACTTCCGTGGCTTGATGTGCCAAATGCACCCTTTCCTGAAATCACATTTGCTCCTGCACGAAAAAGCATATCAATAGTCTTAAAAATGATTACCTCGCTCCCTCTAATCGGGAAGGCAGTTAGCATGACAGTATCACCCTGTTTAATATTGATCTGCTTATGAAGCTGCTTGGACATTTTTTGCAAAACTTCAATGGGCTCTCCCTGGGATCCTGTTAGTAGAATGACAATTTCATCATCCGGATATTGATTGATTTCAGAAATGGGAATGATTAATTCCTCGGGTACTTGTAAATACCCAAGCTGAAGTGCGATATCGCAAGCTGATTGCGAGAATTTTCCAACGACCGCAACTTTTCTTCTGCTTTTATAGGCAGCATCAAAAATATGCTGAATTCTTATTAAATCAGATGCCAAAGATGCAGCGATGATTCGACCTGGAGCATTAAAAAAGGCATCTGTTACTTGGCTGACTACTTTGGCTTCCGATTGGGTATGACCCGGTTTATCTGCCTCTGTACTGTCGGAAAGCAAGCAAAGAACACCATCTTCACCGATTCTCGCCATTTTTCCTATCTCAGGCTTGTAATTAGAAGCCGCTGCTTGATCAAATTTAAAATCCCCAGTGTAAACAATACTTCCCTCTGAAGTATGTATACAAATTCCTACGCTGTCTGGAATGCTATGGGTCGTATGAAAAAATGAAACGTCCGCAGATTGAAACTCGATCTTAGAGTCCGAATGAATTTCCACAAAACTCATTTGACCTTTATATTCCTGTTCCTTCATTTTCGCTTTTGCTAATGCCAGCGTCAGCTTCGTACCATATACAGGAACACTAAGATCTCTTAATATATATGATAGGGAACCGATATGATCTTCATGACCATGTGTCAAAAAGATTCCTTTAACCCTTTCTTTATTTTGAGCGAGATAAGTGAAGTCAGGTATGACAATATCTATTCCGAACATTTCATTTTCCGGTATCATGAGTCCTGCATCTAAAACAAATATGTCTTCATCTACCTCCACGAGGTACATATTCTTGCCAAATTCACCCACTCCCCCCAGTGCCACAATCTTGATGCTTTCATTCTTTCTATTGTTCAATGTTAAAATCCTCCTATTTTCAGTTGCCCGACCTTAGATCAGTTACCAATATTATACTTGAAGAAAGAAAACTATGACAAGAAGAAAAGCGGAAGCGCCTTCGGAACAATCAAAGGACAATTGTTCCTGCGATGATTATTCGGAGAAGCTTTCCTTGTGCCCACCCCCGACAAGCACAAGACGATCTTTTCGAAAAGGTTGCCTTTTACCTTTTTGGAAAGATTGGCTTGTGACCTCGA
>NZ_JBALPC010000001.1:38839-77045 GCF_036965225.1 Bacillus sp. JJ1474
AGGCGCTGAAGCTAGACAAGAAGAAAAGCGGAGTGGGCCTTTCTAGTAAAATTAAAAGCCAATCGGCAAAAAACTGATTGGCTTTTAATAGTAAGTTTTTATTGTAGCAAAGCTGATAATTTACTTCTCTCCTGCTCTGTTAGCGGAACTAACGGCAATCTTACCGTGCCGACATCAAGTCCCTTTAATTGAAGCGCTGTTTTTACTGGTACAGGGCTTGGGGCTGCAAAGAGTCCTTCCATGATTGGAAGGAGATGTTGATGAAGCCTTGCAGCTTTCTCTATTTTGCCATTCAGAAACGCTTGAATCATCTCTTGCATTTCATTTCCAATAATGTGGGACGCCACTGAGACTATGCCCTTCCCACCTATTGCCAATACAGGGATTGTCAATCCGTCATCCCCGCTGTATAGCTGAAAGTCCTCAGCTGTTTCTGAAATGATTCGAGCCATTGCATTTAAATTACCGCTTGCTTCCTTTACCGCAAAAATATTGTTTATGTTAGAAAGGCTAATAATGGTTTCAGGTTCAATATTGACAGCTGCTCTGCCTGGAATGTTATATGCCATTACTGGCAGTTTCGTACTTTCGGCAACTGCCTGGAAATGCTGAAAAAGTCCGGCTTGATTTGGTCTATTGTAATAGGGAGCCACAGCCATTATTCCATCTACACCTATTTGCTCAGCTCGTTTCGTTAAGTCAATAGAAGCGTATGTGTTATTGCTGCCAGTTCCCGCAATAACTGGTATTCTTTTGTCGACTGCTTTAACCACATGCTGGAATAACGCTATTTTTTCTTCATTCGTTAAAGTTGGAGATTCACCTGTTGTCCCTGCTACAATAAGAGATTCTGTGCCATTTTGAATTAAATGATTAATTAGCTGAGTAGTCTTAGGGAAATCAATATGTCCCTTTCTATTAAATGGAGTAACCATCGCTGTCGAAACCCGGCCTAACTGAATCATTGCTACACTCCTTTAATCTTCCATAAGTCAATATTCTCAGGAACTGTATAATCCTTTTCAAGCTGGAAAGCATCATGTAGAGCGTTAATTGCCTTAGCTAAATCATGCTGTTTCACAAGAACCCATATAGTAGTATGGCTATCCGCAGATTGTAAAATCCTTATTTCCTGCTCTGACAATGCTGTAACAATTTTCGATGCGACACCCGGCACACCTTGCATTCCGGCTCCAACGACAGATACTTTAGCACAATGCTTCTCGACAAGTGGAGTATGATGTAAATCTTCCAGTATCTGAATGGCTTTCTCTGTCATTTCTTCTGAAACTGTATAGTTGACGCCATTAGGATAAATGTTTATAAAATCAACACTGATTCCTTCATTAGCCATCGCCTTAAAAACCTCAGCTTGCAAATTATACTGATCCTTTTTAGCCTGTACTTTGATTTGTGTAATATTGGGGAGATGGGCAATTCCTGTAACAATTCTTTCTGTGAAGTCTATTCCTTGCCGTTCTTTATTAAAAGTTGTCACAAGGGTTCCTAAATTTTCTGTATAGGTAGATCGAATTCGAATGGGGATTTTAGCTTGCATGGCAATTTCAACTGCTCGAGGATGTATGACTTTTGCTCCTTGATAAGCCATATTGCATACTTCTGTGTATGTGACAATAGATAGAGGACGTGCATTTTCAGCGATAGTTGGATCAGCAGTCATAATTCCATCAACATCTGTAAATATGTCAATCCATTCCGCATTTAGAGCTGCTCCTAGAGCTGCGGCAGATGTGTCACTTCCGCCTCTGCCGATCGTTGTGACATCCCCATTTTTTGCAGCACCTTGAAATCCAGCTACTACAACTACATCATGCTCTTCAAGTACTTTAAGAAGTCTATCACATTTCATATCGATAATTTTCGCATTTGTGTGCTCGTGATTAGTTCGAAAACCTGCTTGCGCACCGGTTAAGGCAGTTGCTTTAACACCTTGTTCCAAAAGCATATTTGTAAAAACAATACTAGAAATGATTTCACCACAGGATAATAATAGATCTGTTTCCCTTTTATTTATCAGGGATTTATTTGTCTCTACGAGAGAGAGTAATGTATCAGTCGCATATGGGTCACCCAATCGTCCCATTGCCGATACGACAATAACTACTTTATAACCCTCGTGTCGGGCTTTCTTGATGTGCTTAAATGCATGTGCCCGGCTTTTATCATTGCGAACTGACGTGCCTCCAAATTTTTGCACAATTATTTTCATTGTTACACCTCTATAAAACTCTTCATTGGTTTTTAGATTATGCCATAGGTTTGCTGATAAAGAGGAACGATCATATTTGGAGCTAGAAAATCTCTAGCTCCTTTATTTTTTACGCTCAAATCTTTTTAAAGAAATAAAACGTGAACTTTGTTATTTTACTAAACCAAGTTTTATTAAGCTTTCTGCAATTTGAACTGAGTTCCACGCAGCTCCCTTTAATAGATTGTCAGACACAACCCACATATGGAAACCCTTTGGTTGATCTAAGTCCTTGCGAATACGTCCTACAAACACATCGCTCTTGCCTACACAATCTGCAGGCATTGGATAGATTTGATTGTCCGGATCATCTTGTAAAATAACACCTTGGGCATCTTGAAGAAGCCCTTTAATATCTTGTGAGCTAACCTCTTCTTCATTTACCTCGAAGTAGACTGATTCTGAGTGACCGGTTGCAACTGGTAAACGCACACATGTCGCTGCAACTTGAAGTTCAGGAAGATGCATAATCTTTTTTGTTTCATTTATCATTTTCATTTCTTCAAATGTAAAGCCGTTCTCTGTAAACTTATCAATTTGCGGAATCGCGTTAAAGGCAATTTGATAATGCTTCTTATCACCTTTTACAGGAAGAATGGCAGGCTCAAAGGATTCGCCATTTATGATTGCTTTTGTTTGTTCATGAAGCTCTTCAACTGCAGCTGCACCTGATCCCGAAACAGCCTGGTATGTTGAAACGATAACTTTATTTAAACCGTATTTTTTACGGATTGGTTCTAAAGCTACAACCATTTGAATCGTAGAACAGTTTGGATTTGCAATAATTCCCTTATGATTGTGAAGGTCGTGTTCATTGACTTCTGGCACTACAAGCGGAACATCTTCATCCATACGGAAAGCACTTGTATTATCAACAACAACTGCGCCATGGGAAACCGCATGAGCCGCCATTTCTTTAGAAACACTACCGCCTGCACTGAATAGTGCAATATCAACTCCTGCAAAGCTATCCGGTGTTGCTTCCTGGACTGTTAGCTCCTCGCCTTTAAAAATCACCTTTTTTCCCGCTGAGCGTGCAGATGATAGCAATGTTAACTTTTCGATTGGAAAATTCTTTTTCTCAAGTGTGTCAAGCATTTGCTGACCTACTGCTCCTGTTGCTCCTAAAACTGCTACATGAAAACCTTTTTTCTGTTCCATTTGTTTTTTCCCCTCTCAAAAATACTTACTAACAAAAAAGATTATTACAGAAACTTAATGAATTTTCTTATAATAACATACATTTTAACATATTCATTCTTTAAAGTAATAAACTTTTTGCTAGATAAATTGGGGAAACACTCTAATTCTCGTCCTTATATCTTTCAACAAGTACGGGCTGGAATTGTTTACCGTTAATAGCTGCTTCAATCGTTTCTGATAAAGCTGTCATTCTGGCAACCATTGAATTTGGTTTTTTCACTGGATCATCCTGGCCAAATGGGATGAAATAAATATTTTTCGTTGCCATTAATCTCATTAAATTCACGCCATTTAAGCCAAGTGCATCGTTTGTGGATATTCCTAATACAACAGGCTTCTGATTCCTAAGCGTTGCCTTTGCAGCCATTAAAACAGGTGAATCTGTCATGGCGTTTGCAAATTTACTCATTGAATTGCCTGTTAAGGGGGCAATCACCATACAATCTAAAGGAATTTTTGGACCTAACGGCTCTGCCTTCACAATGGAGTCTATCACTTTATTTCCTGTTAATTCTTCAATTCTCTGTACCCAATCTTCCCCTTTGCCAAACCTTGTTTCAGTGCTTTTTACTGTAAAGGTAACAACAGGCAAAACTTCAGCCCCAGCGTTGACGAGCTTCTCTATTTCCGGGAACACCGCATCGTATGTGCAATGAGATCCTGTCAGACCAAAACCGATACGTTTTCCTTTTAAACTCATATTAAATTTTCCCCTTTCGGTTAATACTGTCTTCTTTTATTAATTGGGAAAGAACCTTCGCTAGTATTTTTCCGGCTGTTTTAGGTGCAACGATTCCAGGAAGTCCAGGTGCGAGCAATGCCTTTACTCCCCTTTTTTCTGCGTACCTAAAGTCTGTCCCTCCTGGTTTAGAAGCAAGATCAATAATGAGAGTGTGAACCGGCATTTTTGCAATAACAGAAGCTGTAACTACTAAATGTGGAATCGTGTTGATGCAAATATCTGCATCCTTTACTTCATTTTCTAAATCCTTTAAATGAAAAGGAACTAAACCCATTTCCGTAATCCTTGCAATATGTTCACTTTTTCTAGCACCCACTTTTACCTTGGCTCCAAGAGAATCAAAGACTCTTGCAACACTCATCCCAACTCTTCCGAGGCCGAGAACGGTAATTTTTGACCCATGAATAGTAATATCTGTATGCTGTATGGCCATCATGATCGTTCCCTCTACTGTGGGAATTGAGTTATAGATAGCTACATCATCTCGTTCAAATAAATTAACGAGTCGTCTATTTGCCTGTTTAGTTACACTGTCTAAATATGAGTTGCTTATCCCTGAATAGATCGTACAATGGGATGGTGTTTCCAATAGCATCTCTTTCCGTAAATACACCTTTTCATTTGAAAATATTGTTTCAATTTGACCATCTAAGCCAGTTCCAGGAACAGGCAATATAACAGCATCTTTATTTGAAAAATCGACTTCATCCATTTTTTCTTTAACAGCCCCAGTAAAGGCATGATCTAATTGTTCGAATCCAATTAATGAAAGCTTGGCATCCAGCTCGGTTAGTCTGCGTATTATTTCCAGCTGCCTAGCATCTCCGCCAATAACAGCAATTTGTATGTCTGTTAGCATGAAACCCTCACCTTCTTCTAAAGAGTGTTACAGGTATTGTGTTAATTCACTACTTCAACATCCTATGTACGAAAGGCTAAATCGGTGAGTTTTCCATGTAAAGATAAGGCTTGAAATATGAGTTTGGGAAGGATTCAAATGAGAGAAAAAGTATGTGGGCTCTGGGTTTTAGCCTAACTTTTATTTTTGAAAAGAATTTTTTCAAAAAAAAATAGACTGGCTTCTGCCAATCTAAATAATCCCTTAAAAATTTTCTATTCGTTTGCTTCTTCCTCATTCGGCATATCTAAAATAATCATATCGGTTCCAATCTTTTTAATGTGGCTCCAAGGTACACGAATCTCATCTCCTTGCCTTTTGAGTCCAAACCATTTCAAAGATGGAATGACTAATGCCTGGATTTGTCCACTTTTTTCGTTTATTTCAAGATCTGTTTGCCCAAGAACCCCTAATCTTTCTGCCTTTTTTACGTCAACGATTTCTTTTCCGCTCAGCTCACTAAGTCTCATGCCCTTCCCCCTCTCTATACAATTTATCGATATTCATAATGATTTAGACTACAAATCAATTTGCTTCCATAAACAAAAAAACAGTCTGCTAATTAAACAGACTGTTATGAGTAGTTATAGACTTTTTGGCAACTCGCCATTAGGACTAATCAAGGCAATGGCGTATTTATCAGAGAATATGGAATTTGCCATTTCATCCACACCTTGTTTAGAAACAGCATCAATTTGTTCAAGGATTTCATCTAATGAACGATGACGCTTCAGTAAAAGTTCATTTTTCCCATTTCGGCTCATTCGGCTATTGGTGCTCTCTAAGCTGAGCATCAGACTTCCTTTTAACTGTTCCTTGCTATTATTTAGTTCCTTTTCGGTAATTCCGTCTTGTTTAAGCTTGCTTAATGTTTCTTGCATCGTTTCAAATAAGACATCCAATTGCTTAGCACCAGTTCCACCATAGAGTGTAACAATCCCTGCGTCTTGGTAGGCTGAGTGATAAGAAAAGACTGAATAAGCAAGTCCTTTTTGTTCCCTAACATCCTGGAATAACCTGCTGCTCATGCTGCCGCCAAGTATATTATTGAGAACAATTAAATTGTACATTTCTGGATGACCTACCTGCAGTCCTTCAAAACCAATACATAAATGTGCCTGCTCTGTATCTTTTTTCCGAACAGCCTTATTTGAATGGAATTCAAGGCTCTGCTTCACTTTTTCATGCTTTCCGCCTTCATAGGATCCAAAATATTTTTCAACTTCCCGAATAAAAGAATCAGAAATATTGCCGGCAATAGAAATGACCACTTCTTCAGGAGTATACATGTTGTGGACATATTCTCTTAATGTATCACCGTTAAAGGTGGCAAGCGTTTCCTCTGTCCCTAATATCGGATAGCCAAGTGGATGATTTTCATAAATGGCTTTACTAAGCAAGTCATGAACGATATCATCAGGCGTATCCTCATACATCTTTATTTCTTCATATACAACATTTTTCTCTTTATTCAGCTCTTCTTCCACAAATGTAGAGTTAAAGAACATATCAGCTAAAACCTCAAGTGCAAAATCCGCATGAGTATCGAGAACCTTTGCATAGTAGCACGTATATTCTTTTGAAGTAAAAGCATTCACCTGCCCGCCAATACTGTCAAATGATTCAGCGATCTCACGTGCGGATCTTGTTTTTGTCCCCTTAAAAAACATATGCTCTAGAAAATGAGAAATCCCGTTATTCTCTAGGTTTTCATCTCTAGATCCAGTTCCAATCCAAACACCGATGGCAACGGAACGAACGTGTGGAATATTTTCTAATACGACTCTTACACCATTTTGGCATGTGTACTTTTTAATCAAATAAGTTCCTCCTGTTCCTTTAACAGAGATGCAATAATTTTAGTTGTTATTTTCCTTACTATTAACTTTTCCAAAAATAAGATTATCAGCCGTTCGATCAGAACTCAAAAGCTCGGAAACGGTTCCAATTTGAAAGTCCTGCTTCTTCAGCTGAATAATTAACTGATCTAGCGACCTTTCTGTTGGGCTTGTAGGGTGCATTAAGATGATCGCCCCATTATGAACCTTACCCATTACACGATTTAGCAGTTCCTCTTCGGATGGCTTATTCAAATCAACTGTATCAACCGACCATAAGACCGTTCTTAAGCTTTCCTGTAAGGCAATTTGTATTGTGTCTTCACGAAAGCTTCCGCTTGGCGGACTAAACCATTGTACAGGCTTATCTGTGATTGCCATAATGACTTCATTCGTTTTTTGAATTTCTTCCCTAATTTTACTCGTTGGTATTTTTGCCATATTAGGTTGAGAATATGAATGGTTGCCAATTTCATGTCCTGCTTCTTCTATCATTTTTGCCAATTCAGGATTATTTTGGGCCCATTTTCCTTCTAAGAAAAAACTTACCGAAACGTTATGCTTCTTTAGCGTTGCTAGCATATCCGTTAAATACTCATTTCCCCATGCCACATTTATGATAAAACTAACCATCTGTTTCTCTGGATGCCCTTTATATGTTGGAGACGGCGGCAAATCCTTTAATTGAACTTTAGGCAGAATTTGTTTGAAAACAAGCTTTTCATCCTTAAATTCGCCATCTGCTTTCATTTTTTTATAGGAAGCACCTATATCAACTTGTAATCCATTTAATCCGGGAATCGCCTTCCAAACTCGATCAATCTTCGCATCCTGCGGGGGAATATAATAGTCTGTTGCTCTTGCAGTAATTTCATTATATAAAGGATCCTTTTGTTTTGATACAGAAATAGAATCAGCTTTTAGCCCCAAAACGTATTGGTTCGATAACGGATTGTTAACAAAAAGATATGCAACAATAAAAATAATGCTTAAATGAATCACCTTTTTCATTCTCCTTGCCTCCTTCCATAAACCATATGTTTTAAGAGGACAAGGTAGAACGAGCTGCATTTTCTAACGAAAGGTTAATTTTTAACAAAAGGTATGTATATGGAAAGAGTCAGGGGGGCCATCCCATCCTGACTCTTTCATTAATAATAAATCACGCTTTGAAACTAATTATTTTTGTGCTTGTTCTTTCTGCTCGCGCTGCTCACGGAGGACTGCTTTACGTGATAAATTAACACGGCCTTGTTTATCAATTTCGGTTACTTTTACTAATAATTCGTCCCCAATTGATACGACATCCTCAACTTTGCCAACACGCTCTTCAGCAAGCTCTGAAATGTGTACAAGCCCATCTTTTCCGTTAAATATTTCAACAAATGCTCCGAATTTTTCAATTCGCTTTACTTTACCAAGATACATTTGTCCAACTTCAACTTCACGGACAATGTCCTCAATAATTTTCTTCGCTTTTTGGTTCATTTCTTCATTAGTTGAAGAAATAAATACTGTACCATCTTGCTCGATATCAATTTTTACACCAGTTTCTTCAATAATCTTATTGATTTGCTTTCCGCTCGGTCCAATAACGTCACGAATCTTATCTGGGTTAATGTGCATCGTCAAGATCTTAGGAGCGTATTTAGATAGCTCATTTCTTGGCTGGGCAATTGTACTTAGCATAGAGTCTAGAATTTGCATGCGGCCTATTTTCGCCTGCTGAAGGGCCTCTTCTAATATTTCACGGGAAAGACCTTCAATTTTAATATCCATTTGTAATGCTGTTACCCCTTTAGCTGTACCAGCAACCTTAAAGTCCATATCTCCTAAATGGTCTTCCATACCTTGGATATCCGTTAATATAGAGTAATGCTCTCCAGACTTGATAAGACCCATTGCGATCCCCGCAACAGGAGCCTTAATTGGAACACCAGCGTCCATCATAGCAAGGGTACTTGCGCAAATACTTGCCTGTGATGTAGATCCATTAGATTCCAAAACTTCAGAAACTAAACGGACTGTATACGGAAAATCTTTTTCTGATGGAATAACAGGCTCTAATGCACGCTCTCCTAGTGCACCGTGCCCAATCTCACGACGGCCTGGCCCTCTCATCGGACCCGTTTCTCCAACGCTGAAATTAGGGAAGTTGTAATGGTGCATAAAACGCTTTTCTTCCTCGATTCCGAGGCCATCAAGAATTTGGACATCACCTAGTGCACCTAATGTACAAACGCTTAAAGCTTGAGTTTGGCCACGAGTAAATAGTCCGGAACCATGTGTTCTAGCAAAAATACCAATTTCCGAGGACAATGGTCGAATGATATCCAAGCCACGCCCATCTGGACGGACCTTATCTTCTGTAATAAGTCTTCGTACTTCGCCTTTTACAATTTTATCAAGAATTTGTTTTACTTGTTTAAGGTCTTCTTCCGTTGTCTCTTCTTCTTCAAATTTTGCAAGTACCGCATTTTTAACAGCTTTAATAGCATCCTCACGTGCATGCTTTTCTTGAACTTGAATAGCAGCAATCATGTCTTGCTCGCAAATCGAACGTACCTTAGCTTCTAATTCTTGATCAAGTTCAAATAAAACTATTTCAAGTTTTTCTTTACCGATTTCAGCTACAATTTCTTCCTGAAACGCAATTAATCGCTTAATTTCTTCATGTCCAAACATAATCGCTTCTAGCATGATTTCTTCAGGGACTTCAAGAGCACCTGCTTCAACCATATTAATAGCATCCTTTGTACCAGCGACAACTAAATGGATATCACTTTTATCAGCCTGATCAACTGTAGGATTAATAATGAACTCACCATTAATACGACCAACACTTACTCCAGCAATCGGTCCTCCAAAAGGAATATCTGATACACTTAGTGCTAATGAAGAACCAAACATGGCCGCCATTTCTGAAGAACAATCTTGATCAACACTCATTACCATACTGACTACTTGTACTTCATTACGAAAGCCATCAGCAAATAATGGGCGAATTGGTCTATCAATTAAGCGGCTGGCCAAAATAGCTTTTTCACTTGGTCGGCCTTCTCGTTTAATAAATCCTCCAGGTATTTTCCCAACGGCATATAATCTTTCTTCATAATTGACTGTCAATGGAAAGAAATCTAAATTTTTCGGCTCCTTTGATGCCGTTGCTGTACTTAATACAGCTGTGTCTCCATAGCGAACTAACACTGCGCCATTTGCTTGTTTGGCTAACTGTCCAATTTCAACAGTTAATTTGCGGCCAGCCCAATCTATAGAATAAATATGTTTATCTTGTCCCATATTTTGTAACCCCTCTCTACCTTTTCACAATGGAGGTTTAGCAACTTGAATTGGAAACCTAAACCTAAACATTATCGAACAAAAATTCTCCTAAAGTATGAAATCTGTGTGTATATAGTATGTACAATTTTATTACAAGTTAAAATGGCTCTTTTATGTATGTAAACATGTGTTCTTTTTAAGCTAATAAAAAAGCGGGAAAACTCCCGCTTTTCTTATTATCGACGTAAACCTAATTTGTTAATTAACTCACGGTAACGTTGAACATCTTTGTTACGCAGGTAAGTTAACAGGTTACGACGTTTACCTACCATTTTCAAAAGACCGCGACGTGAGTGGTGGTCTTTCTTATGAGTACGTAAATGATCGTTCAGTTTGTTAATTTCCTCAGTAAGGACAGCGATTTGAACCTCTGGAGATCCAGTATCATTCTCATGAGTTTTATACTCATTGATTAGTTCATTTTTACGTTCTTTAGTGATTGCCATCCGTTTCACCTCCTAAATGTTAAATCCCCTGTTACCGAGCAAGCGTCGGTGACTCGACTTGCCAAGCAAAGGTTCTTTTGATACGTTAATAAGAATACAACTTTTTATGACAAAATGCAAGGCTAAACATTGTTTTTTTCAAAGTAAGCAAGCGCCGACCTTTTGTCCATTTCTATTTGAGCAACAAGTTCTTCTATGCCATTGAATTTTTGTTCTTTTCTTAAATGCAAGTGCCACTCAACTTTTACTTCTTGTCCGTAAATTTCTTGATTAAAATCAAAAATATGAACTTCTATGGATGGCTTTTTGGACATTTCTTTATTAAAAGTTGGCTTATAGCCCACATTGCATACTCCTTCATGCCACTTTCCATTGACGTTAATTCGGACGCAATAAACTCCGGTAGGGGGAAGAATATAATCGTCATTTAATTCAATATTCGCCGTAGGGAATCCGATTGTTCTTCCTCTTTTATCTCCATGAATAACGATGCCATTAGTAGAATAATACCTGCCTAGTATAGGTGAAATATCTTCCATTCTGCCTTCACGAATCATTGAACGAATTAAGGTTGAGCTAATTTTCTCATTATTAGATACTAATTTTGGAACGACTGTAAAGGCGAGCTTATCCCTTGAATGAAATGGCAATGTTTCCATCGTTCCTTTTCCCATTCTGCCATATGTATAATCAAAGCCCGCGATTACATGTTTTACATTTAGATCTATTAAATATTGATCTACAAATTCTTGGGGCAATAGACTCGCAAATTCCCTTGAAAAGTTGACAATAATTAAATAATCAATCCCTAATTTAGCGATCAACTCGACTTTATCGTGGAGTGGAGTAATATATTCTACATGTTTAACACTTTTTCCTAATACAACAGAGGGATGAGGATCAAAGGTCATGACCGCACTTTTGAAGCCGCTCTCCTCCGCGATAGTCTTTGCTTTCTTGATAACCTTCTGATGTCCAAGATGAACGCCGTCAAAATAGCCTAATGCTATGGATAATGGCGGAAGTTCCCTCTTAACAAATTGTGGATGATTAATTGAAATTATTTCCATGTGGTTCACCTTTTTTCAAATTCAAAGCCCAGATTTCTCACAGCATATCATTTCGGATGACCTTTACAGGCTTCATTAACCCTTGCTTTTGCTGATGATGCTCGTAAATGGCCAAAGTAATGCCGTTTTCAGTTTCAACAACAATCGGACCTTTTGCTTCAGATAAATGACTTGGTATGGGCAAAACTGCTCCATTTTTTACTTTCTTTGCTACTGTATCATTTATCGTATATTTGGGCAAATGAGAAAGCCCAGATTCAAGCGGTTTTATTTTCTGTAATAGGGTGCCTTCTTGAACGAAGGATTCTATTTCTTCTAATGTTAAGCAGTCTTGTAAGGAGAATGCGGCAGATTGAATTCTAACTAGATCAGACATATGAGCAGGATAACCAAGTTTTTCTCCAATCATAACAGCTAACGTCCGTATATATGTTCCCTTTCCGCAAGAAACCCGGAAACGGAATTGAATAAGTTCCCCACTGAATATATCGCGGTCATCTAGAAGTTCGATTGAAAAGATTTTCACCCTTCTAGTTGGCCTTTCAACTGAAATCCCTTGTCTTGCGTATTCATAAAGCCGTTTTCCATTTACCTTCACAGCAGAATACATCGGCGGGGTTTGCGTTATTTCACCAGTTAAGCTTTCCAAAACAGATAAAATTTCTTTTCTTGAAAATGAATTTGTTACTTTCCTAACTTCAAGGGTTTCTCCTGAGGCATCCTCAGTTGTGGTGGAATACCCAATCGTTACTTCCCCTTCATATGCTTTTCCGGCATCTGTAATATATTCAGCCACTTTTGTCGCTCTCCCTAAGCAAATAGGGAGTACTCCCGTCACATCAGGGTCTAGAGTTCCGGTATGGCCGATTCTTTTCATTTTTAAAATTTTACGCAGCTTAAATACACAATCATGTGAGGTGATCCCCTTAGGCTTAAATAGCGGCAATATTCCTTCCACAAGTGATCCTCCTTTCTAAATTCGAAAAAAATGGATAGACAAATGTCTATCCACATCCATTTCTATCATTAATCTTCTTTTTCCTTGGAACGATCCTCATCATGAATTTGATGGAGTAATGTTTCAATTCGATTGCCATAATCAATTGATTCATCAAATTCAAAGAAAATTTCTGGAGTTTTACGCAAGCGGATACGCTGCCCAATCTCCGAACGGATAAATCCTTTTGCTTTTGCAAGGCCTTTAAGCGTATTTTCCCTTTGTTCCTCATCGCCAAGAACAGAAATAAATACGGTTGCTTGCTGAAGATCTCCGGTTACTTGGACATCGGTTACCGTAACAAAGCCGACACGCGGATCCTTAATTTTACGGCCGATAATTTCGCCAAGCTCCTTCTTCATTTGTTCTCCAACTTTATTTGCTCGAAGGCTCATAATTTATTCACCTCTAATCAAATCCGCCTTGGCGGATTTGCGCCCAGATTTTTATCGGGCAGTGCCCGATAAATTCCTTTAATAAATCTGAGGCATCCGCCGGAGGCTTAACTTTATTCAGAAAGTATTGAACCCCTTCTGAATAGTTTCCCAATTTGCATTCATCGCCCACTAATAGAAGTGGAAAATAAATACTTAATAAAATTAAATCCAATCAACATCAGTAATTGTTCGTTCAATTTCAGGGAACGAATCAATTAATTTAAGGGCATTTTGTAATTCTTGCTCCGTTGAAATTCGAGAGGATGATACGGCAACAATGGCTATTTTTGTCCGTTGCCATACATCTTGATAATCTACCTCTGAGACAGATACATTATACTTTTGTTTCAAACGGGTAAGAATTCTTTGTAATACAGCTCGTTTTTCTTTTAAAGAATGTGAGTCATAAATGATACATTCACAAGCTGCAAGCCCAATGATCATTTCCGCTCAATTTCCTGCATAACGAAGGCTTCAATGACATCGCCTTCTTTAACATCGTTAAAGTTTCTAATCGTAATCCCACATTCATATCCTTGGCTAACCTCTTTAGCATCATCTTTGAAGCGCTTAAGTGCATCTACTTCCCCTTCAAAAATAACAATGCCATCACGGATTAAACGTACTCCGCTATCTCGAGTAATTTTTCCATCGGTTACATAGGATCCTGCAATTGTTCCAACCTTTGAAACTTTAAATGTTTGGCGAACTTCTGCCTGGCCAATAATTTTTTCTTCAAATTCTGGATCAAGCATCCCTTTCATAGCCAATTCGATTTCTTCAATTACTTTGTAAATAACTCGATGCAGGCGAATATCTACACCTTCAGCTTCCGCAGCACGCTTAGCGTTATTATCAGGGCGTACATTAAATCCGACAACAAATGCATTAAATGCTGCAGCAAGTGTAATATCTGATTCATTAATAGCTCCTGCTCCAGTGTGAAGTATACGAACATTTACACCTTCAACATCAATCTTTTGCAAGGCTGTTGTAAGTGCTTCTGCAGTACCTTGAACATCTGCCTTAACAACAACATTTAATTCCTTCATTTCGCCTTGTTTCATATGTTCAAACAAGTTATCCAAGCTAATTTTTGTCTTTTCACTTCGCTGTGCTTGAAGGGCTTGCTGAGCACGAGACTCTCCAATTTGGCGAGCTGTCTTCTCATCAGGAAGTACAGCGAAGCGATCCCCAGCTTGAGGTACATCATTAAGACCTGTAATTTCTACTGGTGTTGATGGTTCTGCTTGTTTAACACGGCGTCCAAGATCATTGACCATTGCACGTACTCGGCCAAATGTATTTCCAACAACAATCGGATCTCCTACTTTTAAGGTACCGTTTTGAACGAGCAGAGTTGCAACTGACCCGCGGCCTTTATCTAATTGAGCCTCGATTACAGTTCCTACAGCACTTCGTTTAGAATTAGCCTTAAATTCTTCAACCTCGCTTACAAGAAGAATCATTTCCAGAAGGTTGTCAATTCCTTCTCCTTTAAGAGCAGAAATAGGAACAAAAATAGTATCCCCACCCCAAGCCTCTGGTACTAATCCATATTCAGTTAACTCTTGCATAACGCGGTCTGGATTGGCAGATTCCTTATCCATTTTATTAACAGCTACAATAATTGGTACTTCTGCTGCTTTCGCATGATTGATCGCTTCAATCGTTTGAGGCATAACACCATCATCAGCAGCAACAACAAGAATGGTAATATCCGTAATTTTCGCTCCACGGGCACGCATCGTTGTAAAGGCAGCATGTCCTGGAGTATCTAAAAACGTAATCTTTTTGCCATTTTCTTCAACTTGATAAGCTCCGATATGCTGAGTAATTCCACCGGCTTCTCCCGCTGTAACTTTTGTATTTCTAATAGAATCCAAAGTCGTTGTTTTACCGTGGTCAACGTGCCCCATAATCGTAACAACAGCCGGACGCTCTACAAGCTCTGCATTTTCTTCATCTGTGAAATAAACCTCTAAATCAGTCACATCGATATGAACTTCTTCTTCGACTTCGACTCCGTAATCAGTAGCAATTAATTCAATAGCATCTTTATCTAGTGCTTGATTAATTGTAGCCATAACACCAAGCATAAATAATTTTTTAATGATTTCTGAAGGTTCACGATGAAGCTTTTTTGCAAGCTCAGCAACTGTTAATGAATCACTAAAAGTAATTTTTGCTGGAAGTTCCTTTACTTTTTTAGGAGCAGGAGGGACTTGTACTTGATGGTTGCTTTTCCCTTTATTATTGTTTTTATTTCTATTTTGATTGTTATTGTTATTATTTTTATTCTTGTTCTTGTTAAAAGGCTTATTGTCTTTTTGATTATTCTCGCTGTTTGGCTTTCTAACTTCAGTTTGTTTTTGCATAGGTTTATTTTTACCTTTGTTTACTTCCGACTGCTCATTACGATTAGCAGCCGGAGCTTTTGGTTTAGTCTGAACTGGATTTGTCTTTTGCTGATTTTGCTTTTCTGGCTGTTTGTCTTCCTTCTTACCGTATATTCCGTCCAATTTTTGTACGGCAGAAGCTTCAATTGTTGTCATATGGTTTGAGACCTCGATATTCATGTCTTTTAATTTTGTAATCACGTCTTTACTTGATACATTTTGCTTTTTTGCATATTCGTAAACGCGCATTTTACTCATACTTTCACCCCCGCTGGAATTAATCGAGCAACGACTTCAGTTTTTTTGCAAATCCACCATCAAGCACTGCCACAACAACCCGAGCATCTTTTCCAATAGCCTGACCAAGGATTTCTCGGTTTTCGACAAGCCTATATGGAATTTGATAGGATTTACATTTATCAGTTACTTTTTTTGTCGTGTTAACAGAAGCGTCCGCAGATAGCAATATGAGCTTCGCTTTACCGTTTCTTATTTCTTTGATAGTAAGCTCTTCACCCGAAGTAATTTTCCGTGCCCGATTCGCTAAGCCAAGCAATGACATCCATTGATTTGCATTCATTTGGATAGTCGTTTCTCCTTCTCTATGAGCTCTAATAGCTCTTCATATATAGAATCATCTATTGAAACATCTAAATGGCTTGCTAAAATGTTTTTCTTTTTTGCAAGTTTTACTGCCTCTTCTTCTTTAGAAAGGTAGGCGCCGCGACCGGATTTTTTTCCAGTCGGATCCACTGATACTTCCCCTTCTTTAGAGCGAACGATGCGAACGAGTTCTTTTTTCGGTCTCATTTCACCGGTTGCGACACACTTGCGCAGAGGAACTTTTTTACGATTGTTCACATTCATTCACCCCTATTAATCCATATCTTCCTGAAAATCAAAATTTTCATCGTCTTCAAGCTCAGTGCTATCATAAGTCAAGAGTGTTTCTTCTCTTGGGTACATGCCTGTTTCACGCGCTTCAGACTCAGATTTAATATCAATTTTCCATCCTGTCAGCTTTGCAGCCAGTCTCGCGTTTTGCCCGCGTTTTCCAATTGCGAGTGACAGCTGATAGTCTGGAACTATAACGGTTGTAGCTTTATCATTTTCATTTACGATGACATCAAGTACTTTAGATGGACTTAACGCATTAGCAACGAAAACAATCGGATCAGCTGACCATTTTACTATATCAATCTTTTCACCTTTTAACTCATTCACGACCGCTTGAACACGGGTGCCTTTTGGTCCTACACAAGAACCAACTGGATCGACTTCCTCGTTATCAGAATGAACGGAAATTTTCGAGCGGTCTCCCGCTTCCCTGGCTACAGATTTAATTTCCACTGTTCCATCGTAAATTTCTGGCACTTCTATTTCAAACAATCTTTTCAAAAGACCTGGATGAGTTCTAGAAACAAAAATTTGTGGTCCTTTTGTAGTCTTTTCAACCTTTGTTATGAAAACCTTTATTCTGTCATGTGGTTTATACTGCTCGTTCGGCATTTGCTCATTTGTTGGAAGAATCGCTTCGATCTTTCCAAGACTGACATAAATAAATTTGGAATCCTGACGCTGCACAATCCCTGTCATAATATCTTCTTCACGGTCAATAAATTCAGAGTAAATAATTCCTCTTTCCGCTTCACGAACACGCTGCGTAACAACCTGCTTTGCTGTTTGCGCCGCAATTCGGCCGAAGTCCTTAGGAGTAACCTCTAGCTCCACAATATCTTCCACTTGATAATTAGGATTCATTCTTTGTGCATCTTCAACGGAAATTTCTAGTCTTGGGTCAAAAACCTCTTCAACTACTTCTTTTCGAGCAAAAACTCTCATCGTTCCGTTTCCAAGATTTAAATCAATCCGAACATTTTGTGCTTGATTGAAGTTTCTGCGATATGCAGATACTAGCGCTGCTTCAATTGCATCAATAATGACATCACGTGAAATGCCTTTTTCTTTTTCAAGTAATGTGAGAGCATCCAACAATTCGCTGCTCATGAGACTTCTTCCCCCTTTAATAGAAAAGCGCAAGCGCTAATTGACTTTATGAAAAAACAACAGCTAAGCGTGCATTCGCTACTTTTTCATACGGAATATCAATACTTTTCTTTCTTGTTTTAATTTTGATTTCGACTGTTACTATGTGACCATCAAAATGAGTCAAAATTCCTTCGAACGTTTTATCACCATCAATTGGCTCATATGTTTTAATAAAAACATTTTTGCCAACTGCTTTTTGAAAGTCCTTTTCATTTTTAAGAGGGCGCTCAGCTCCAGGTGATGAAACCTCTAAGAAATAGTTATAGGGAATAGGATCGATCTCATCAAGCTTTTCACTTAATTTTTCACTGACTAACCCGCATTCCTCAATATCGACACCATTTTCCTTATCAATAAATACGCGGAGGAACCAATCTCTTCCTTCCTTAACGTATTCAATTTCAACTAATTCTAAATTAAGCTCATCTAAAATGGGTGTGACTAATTGTCCAACCGTATCAGTCACCTTGCTCATAATATCCCTCCTTTACACGATTCATTGCTTCAAGTGAAATTCGATTCAAATGGATAAATGTGTTAACTAAAAATAACGTATACAACACGAAAGAGTGGGTTGCCCCACTCTTCTTTAACGAGAGTTATTAATAGTATTTCCATAAAAACTATACCATAACCAAATTTTTAATGCAAATGGAATAGCTACCATGTCAAGGGATTGACCCCTTTTTAACATAAAATTTTAATAGGCTGAGCATTAAAATAGTGAAAGCTGATTTTGTTCTGGAAGTGATTCCAGACATCCATGGTTGTCCAAATACTCAATGATTGTTTTGGATAATTTCCCCCGCTGCTGAAGGTCTTCTTTAGACAGAAACTCCCCCACTTCCCTAGCTTTTACAATATTAAGGGCTGCATTTGTCCCCAATCCAGGTATCGAATTAAATGGAGGTATTAATGTGTTTCCATCGATAATAAATTCGTTAGCACTTGAGCGGTATAAATCAACCTTTTGGAAGCTAAAGCCACGTTCAGACATTTCAAGAGCCAACTCCATCACCGTTAATAGGTTCTTTTCCTTTGTGGAGGCATCAAGGCCTTTAGCATTTATTTCTTCAATTAAAGCACGGATGGATTGCGATCCTTTACCCATGGCATCCACATCAAAATCTTCAGCACGAACCGTAAAGTATGCTGCATAATACAAAAGAGGATGATGAACTTTAAAATAAGCAATCCTTACGGCCATTAAAACATAAGCAGAAGCATGGGCTTTAGGGAACATATATTTTATCTTTTTACAAGAGTCAATATACCATTCAGGTACTTGATTCTTCCTCATTTCCTCTTCCATTTCATCTGTTAACCCTTTACCTTTACGAACGGACTCCATGATTTTAAAGGCAAATGCTGGTTCGAGTCCTTGATAAATTAAATACACCATAATATCATCACGACAGCCAATTACTTCACTTAGTGTACAAGTTTTATTATGAATGAGTTCCTGAGCGTTCCCTAGCCAAACATCGGTACCATGTGAAAGTCCAGATATCTGGACGAGCTCGGAAAAGGTTGTCGGTTTTGTATCTTCAAGCATTTGACGAACAAATCTTGTTCCAAACTCTGGAATGCCAAGTGTACCTGTTTTACACATAATTTGTTCTTCTGTTACACCAAGCGATTCTGTACCGCTAAAGATTTTCATTACTTCTGGGTCATCGGTAGGAATGGTTTTAGGGTCAATCCCGCTTAAATCTTGAAGCATACGAATAACTGTAGGATCATCGTGCCCAAGAATATCAAGTTTAAGCAAATTATCATGGATCGAATGGAAATCGAAATGAGTTGTCTTCCATTCAGAATTTTTATCATCAGCCGGAAATTGGATCGGTGAAAAATCATAAATATCCATATAATCAGGAACAACGATAATTCCTCCTGGATGCTGACCTGTTGTTCTTTTTACACCCGTGCATCCAGAGGCAAGGCGTTCAACCTCTGCACCTCTTAATTGGAGGTTATGATCCTGCTGATAGGCTTTTACATATCCGAATGCTGTCTTATCGGCAACTGTTCCAATCGTACCCGCCCGGTATACATAGTCTTCTCCGAACAGTACCTTCGTGTAGTTATGGGCACGCGGCTGATACTCACCTGAGAAGTTTAAGTCAATATCCGGAACCTTGTCTCCTTTGAAACCAAGGAAGGTTTCAAACGGGATATCTTGTCCATCCTTTATATAGGAAGCACCGCAGTTTGGACAATCCTTATCTGGCAGGTCATAGCCTGAACCTACTGAACCATCATTAAAGAATTCAGATTGCTTGCACTCTGGACAGACATAATGTGGAGGAAGCGGATTAACTTCTGTTATCTCTGTCATCGTTGCAACAAAGGATGAACCAACAGATCCACGTGAACCAACTAAATAACCATCATCTAATGATTTTTTTACTAATTTATGAGAGATCAAATAAATAACAGCGAATCCATGCCCAATTATACTTTTTAATTCTTTTTCAAGACGAGCTTCTACTATTTCAGGCAAATTATCTCCATAGATTCTTCTTGCCATTTCATAGCTCATATTCCGCATTTCATCATCTGCGCCTTCAATTTTAGGCGTATACAGATCATCCTTAATTGGTTTAATAACATCTATCATATCGGCCATTTTATTTGTATTATCTACGACAATTTCCTTTGCCTTTTCACGCCCTAGAAAAGAAAAGGCATCAAGCATTTCATTCGTTGTTCTAAAATGTACATCTGGAAGCTTATGACGATTTAATGGATTTGCTCCCCCTTGAGAGCTGATCAGGATCTTACGGTAAATTTTATCAATAGGATTTAAATAATGGACATTTCCTGTTCCGACAACAGGAAGACCTAGTTTATCACCTAATTGAACAATATTCCCAATGATCTCTTCTAGAGCCTTTTCATTCCTTATTAGCTCTAGTTCAATTAAATGTGCATAAACGGCTTTCGGATGAACTTCAATATAATCGTAGAATGCCGCAATATCTTCAACTTCTTCAGGAGACTTCTGCATCATTCCTTGGAAAACTTCACCTTTATCACATCCGGAGCCAACAAGAAGCC
Source organism: Bacillus sp. JJ1474 (assembly GCF_036965225.1). Lineage (NCBI taxonomy): Bacteria > Bacillati > Bacillota > Bacilli > Caryophanales > Bacillaceae > Bacillus > Bacillus sp. JJ1474. The sequence continues at coordinate 59,593 of NZ_JBALPC010000001.1, forward strand.
CTTCCCGGTATTTCTGCAACACTGATCTTGGAATCCGAGGAACACGATAGAAATAGTTCATATGAGAAATAGAAACCAGCTTAAATAGATTCTTTAAACCAGCTTCAGTTTGTGCCATCACTGTACAATGATAAGGTCTGGCACGCTGGTAAGCATTTCCCTCACCCATATGATCATTGAACTGATCATGAAATTCAATTTCTTTTTCTGCAGCATCCTTTAACATCTTTAATAATAGATAACCAGTTGCTTCAGCATCATAAATCGCTCTATGATGCTGTGTTAACTCAACATCAAATTTCTTCGCCAGCGTATTTAAGCGATGATTTTTCATTTCTGGATATAAGAAACGGGCCAATTCAAGTGTGTCAATAACTGGGTTTGCTGCTTTGCCTAAACCAATTTTCTTATAACCTACATTTAAGAACCCCATGTCAAAAGATGCATTATGAGCTACTAAAATCGCATCGCCCGACCACTCGTAAAATCTTTGAAGCACTTCATCAACTTCAGGTGCATTTTCAACAAGGTCATCCGTGATTCCAGTTAAATTAATGGTCGTAGCAGAAAGTGGGTGATGCGGATTCGCAAAGGACTCAAAGCGATCGATAATTTCCCCGTTATGAATCTTAACTGCTGCAAGCTCAATAATCGTATCATAAACAGCAGATAAACCAGTCGTTTCAACGTCAAATACTACATACGTATCTTCAGTCAGCCTTCTTTTTGCACTGTTATAAGCAATAGGAACCCCATCGTCCACTAAGTTAACTTCTACACCATATAATATTTTTATATCATTTTTCTTACCTGCACCAAAAGCCTCGGGGAAAGACTGTACGACTGCATGATCCGTTACAGCTATTGCCTTATGGCCCCATTTCTTCGCCTGGCTAATAAGGGTGCTGACAGATGTTACAGCATCCATTTGACTCATCGGGGTATGAAGATGCAATTCTACTCGTTTTTCATTTTCGGGTGCTGTATCCTGTCTTTGGATCGGTTTAATTTCGTTAATATCATTTCCAATCATAACAAGATCACGAACAAAGGTATCAGTTTGAATACTGCCTCTCACTTTTAGCCACATACCCTTTTGAACATGCTGATACAACGCAGCATCTTCCTTGTCCCGTGAAAACATTTTGACTATTATGGAGCTTGTGTAATCCGTAATTTTAAAGGTTAATAGTGTTCTGCCGCTACGGAGTTCCCTTGTTTCTGCAGAAAACACATACCCCTCTATGGCAACACGGCGTTCTTCATCGACAATATCAATAAGCTTTCTGAAATCGGCATCATCTTTAATCGTTAATCCAATTGTCAGTGGGCCTTGAACTGTGGAAGCATTATTAGCTCCCTCTTCAGCTTCTTTCTTCTGCATTTCTAACATTGCCTGAATGCCGCGTTCTTGGTCCTCTCTCTGTTTAGCCTCTATAAATTTCTTATATTCTTCATTTGCGGCTTCGGAGGAAATTTCAGTTTCGATCGTTAATTTCGGAAAGCCAAGTGTTTCATAAACACCCGATATTATCTCAGAGTATTTCCTTTTAATAGATAATCCTTCCGTATCGTTTCTTACACTTATTATTAACTTGTTCCCATGCACAGAAGGAATCTGTTCATTTAATAACTTAATTAATGGAGGAGCCATGCCTTCCATTTCCTCCATACAATATTTCCAGTACCCCTGCACCAATTGTTCATCAATATGATTATTCTTAACTTCAATGGTAAATGATGTATTTGCAATATGAGAAAATACCTTTGCCAACTTAGTGGAAAAAAGGCTAAAGATATTAAATGGTAAAATTTGCTCAAATTCAAAATAAAAATGCCACTTCTTTTCTCTCTTCCCAATTACCACTTTTTTTATTTGAGCATGCTGAAAATGCTGCACTATTGAATCCTCGGTTAATTGCAGCTGCTGGAGCAAGAGTTGGAATCTCTCTTTATTGCCTAGGGCTTCCATTGATCTCTCTCCCATCTATTAATTTTCAATTTCACATATACAGACGATGTCTATTATAACATGAACCTTCTATCATGTGACTGCCTTTTAAACGATCTTTATTTACCTTCAACCTTATAAAAAAAAGGGTCAATTCTATTGGGTGAAAAAAGCGGTGGATTATCGTCCTCTTTTTCACTCAAAAAGAATATGACCCTAAAATGGCTATATTTTATAAGAAAAATCTTTGAATGTCGTTCCAAGTAACAACTAGCATTAATAGCATTAATAATGCAAACCCGATAAAATGAACCATTCCTTCTTTATGACGGTCAATTGGTTTTCCTCTTACTGCTTCAACCGCGAAGAACATCAATCTTCCGCCATCTAATGCAGGGATTGGAAGTAAATTCATGATTCCTAGGTTAATGCTCAGTATACCAGCCCATTTCATTAAATAAAATATCCCCGATTTAGCTACTGTGTCGGTAGAGACATATATGCCAACTGGACCTGATAATGCATCAATAGAAAATTGTCCAGTAATTAATTTGCCTAGCATGACAAAGATTTCTTTTGTCCAATTATACGTTTCTATAGCCCCATTCGTTATGGCTTTAACAGGCGATTTTCCCATTGGGCTATAAACGCCGATAATACCGATTTTTTCTCCTTCTACTTCTTGAACCTTCGGAGTAACAGGCAAGTTGATTTCTTGTCCGTTTCGATCAAGTGAGAATTGCAGCTCTTTGTTCGGATTTTTGCGGATAATCTCAACAACATCTGACCAGCTTGATATTTCTGCTCCGTTAATACTATGAATGATATCCCCTTCTTTTAATCCAGCCGATACCGCAGCTCCATCAGGAGTTAATTTCCCTAGCTCAGGCTCGTTTGTAGGAATTCCCTGCAGGAGACCGATAAGTACAAATACGACAAAGGCAAGAATAAAGTTCATCATCGGTCCGGCAAAAATAGCCATAGTTCTTTGGCCTAGCGTCTTTGAAGCAAATTGTCTATCGTAAGGAGCAATAAGAGTTTCTACCCCATCCTCTACTAATACTGCACTTGGGCTTATAGTAAATGATTGTAGCTTTTCTTCCTCTTCCCCTTCAACATATCCTTTAATGACTAGAGAATGCTCTATATCTGCATGCTCTACCTCAATGACCCTAGCATTTGGGTACTTTTCCTTTTGATTCAAAATAATTTTATTAACTTGTTCTGATTCATTAAATAATAAACCAATCCTGAATCCTGGCTTTATTTCGATCATCTCGGGATCTTCTCCAGCCATGCGGACAAAGCCCCCAATAGGTAATAGCCTGATCGTATAGGTTGTTTCTCCTTTTTTATGAGAGAAAACCTTTGGTCCAAAGCCAATAGCGAATTCACGGCAAAGGATTCCTGCTCTTTTCGCAAATACAAAATGCCCTAATTCATGAAAAAATACTAGTGCCCCAAAAATGATAATAAAGGCTATAACTGTACTCAAAATATAACCACCTTTTTTAAAAAGATAACATAGTATTATCTTTTTGAGTTAAAAAGCTATTTAGCTTAAAAGTGAGTCTACATATTTTCTCGTTTCCAAATCAACTTCCTGAATATCAGTAAGACTTGGATTTACGATGTTTTTGTGAATACTCAAAGCCTTTTCAATTAAATCTTCTATTTGCAGGAAGGTTGCTTTTCCTTCTAAAAAGGCTGCAACTGCCACTTCGTTTGCAGCGTTTAAGACAGCAGGCATCGTTCCGCCCGCCTTACCAGCTTCATACGCATATCTTAAGCAACGGAAGCGATCCATGTCCATTTTCTGAAAATGGAGCTTTCCTATTTCCGCTAAGTTCAGCCGTTTTGCTGATGGAAGAGGCAGCCTGTCTGGATAAGTCAGTGCATACTGAATGGGAACTCTCATATCTGGTGTTCCTAATTGTGCAATAATGCTGCTGTCATGAAATTCAATCATAGAGTGAATGATGCTTTCTTTATGCAATAAAACGTCAATATCATTATAGTTGATTGAAAAAAGCCAATGTGCCTCAATGACCTCTAGCCCTTTATTCATCATCGTTGCAGAATCGATTGTAATTTTTGCACCCATGGACCAATTAGGATGGTTGAGAGCTTCATGAACTGTCACATTTTCTAGCTCTTGTCTCGTAAGGTCCCTAAAAGATCCGCCAGAGGCAGTTAAAATCAGCTTATCAATATTTTTCTGCTTTTCACCTTGTAAAGCCTGGAATATAGCAGAATGCTCACTATCTACTGGCAATAATGAGACTTGATTCTTTTTCACTTCTTCCATGACAAGGTGTCCAGCAGTTACTAACGTTTCCTTATTCGCAATGGCAATCGTCTTTTTTTCTCTAATAGCTTGCAAAGTTGGAGTTAACCCAATACTGCCAGTGACTGCATTAACAAGGATTTCTGCTTTATGATAAACGGCTACTTCTGATAACCCGTCATTGCCATATGTAAAAGTGATATTTGGAAATTCCGCTTCTAGTATTTGAGCTGATGATCTATCTGACACAGAAACAAGCTCTGGATGAAATTCATGAATGATTTTCCTAGTCAAGTCAAGATTTCTGCCAACCGCCATGGCAACTAGATTAAATTCATCAGGATGCTCCTTGATTATATCTAACGTTTGGGTGCCAATTGAACCTGTAGCTCCCATTAAACTAATATTCTTCAACAAATTCAACTCCTGTTGCATAAAGAACTAACTACATTAAATAGATAAAATGCAATAATGGCCAAACGAATAATAAGCTATCAAAACGATCTAATATTCCGCCATGCCCCGGCATGATATTACCGGAATCCTTTACATCATAATGGCGCTTCAAAGCGGATTCAACTAAATCACCAATTTGTCCAAAAATAGACAGGACTATCGTAATGATGGATAGCTGCAGAAAAGAGGCATTAATATCTGAGAAAAAAATAAAGAGCGCTGCCACTATTAGTGCACAAACGACACCACCAATTGAACCTTCAATTGTCTTATTGGGGCTAATTTCAGGCCATAGCTTGTTTTTCCCAATAGCACGGCCAATAAAATAGGCTCCAGAGTCGGTTGCCCATATGATAAATAAGGAATAGAAAATATATACTAGTCCAGATTCACGTGTTTCAATAAAGAAATAGAAACCAATTCCAATATAAAGTACAGCAAGAATTGAAAAAGCAACATCGTCAAAATTAAATTGATTTTTTGTTGTTACTGTATACGTTAAAAAAAGTAAAACCGCGAGGAGGACAAATTCAATTTTCGAATAGCTTAGTGGTTCATATGCATTCTGGAACTGTTTAGGTAATAGCATTACCCATAATAGTAATAAAGAAAGTAGCCCTGGTATAGAAAAGAGCTTAATTTTGCGCATTTTTAATACTTCATATAGTGCAATGGATGCCAATAAATAGGCTAGAATAATGAATGGAAATCCACCAAAAATCGTTAACGGCAAAAAAATTGCACCAAATATAATCGCTGAAATGATTCGTTGCTTCATCTATGTCGTCACACCTTTATTAAACTCCGCCAAACCGCCTCTGACGGTTCTGAAATACCTCAATCGCTTCAAGAAGATGCTCTTCACCAAAATCCGGCCATAGAACATCAGTAAACCAAAACTCAGTGTATGCAAGCTGCCAAAGCATAAAATTGCTTAAGCGGATTTCCCCACTTGTTCGGATTAATAAATCAGGGTCATTCAAGTCTTTTGTCATTAAATAGTTTGAAAAAATTTCCTCATTTAATTCACTTTCATTTATTATACCACTATTGCAATCTTTTAAGACAAGTTTGATTCCCTCAATAATTTCTGCCCTGCTTCCATAATTAAGAGCAAAATTCAAAATGAGCCCAGTATTATCCTTCGTATCTTCCATTGCCTTCTCAATCGCATTTCTTGTATGTGTAGGCAGCATTTCTTTATAGCCCATCATTTGCACTCGTACATTTTCTTCTACTAGCTCAGGAAGAAATGTCCCTAAAAACTCTTCTGGGAGCTTCATTAAAAAATCAACTTCCATTTTAGGTCTCTTCCAATTTTCAGTTGAGAAAGCATACAGTGTTAATGTTTTTATCCCAAGCTCATTGGCTAATTTAGTTGTTTTTCGAACTACTTTCATTCCTTCATGATGTCCCGCTACACGAGGAAGCGCTCTTTTCTTTGCCCATCTGCCATTGCCATCCATTATAATCGCTACATGTGAAGGAATCTGAAGCTCTTGAATTTTCAAGATTCTCTCTCGGAGTCCTGTTGAGCTATTCTGATTTCTCCATTGTTTCATTTTATTTAACATAAAAATGCTCCTTTAGATAGGTTTTCTTACCTCCGAAAAGAAAACTTGCCGATCATTACATCTGGTAAGGACAAGATAGAGTTCATTTTCTTTATTGTTTTATCATACCAAAAATCATGAAAGTTATCTCTATAAAAGGGTATGTATAGATAACTAAATTAAGAATATGCTTAATATGTATTTATTTTTTTGTCACGGTAATTTGTACCTAAAAGATTGAAAAAACCCCCTAATGATAGAGGGTAGTTATGCCATTACACTTCAAGTACTTCTTTTTCTTTATCCTTTGTAATAGAATCGATCTTACTAATTTGCTCATCTGTTAGCTTTTGGATATCGTCAGAGTAACCACGTAAATCATCTTCTGTGATTTCCCCATTTTTCTCTAGCTTCTTTAATTCATCATTTCCATCACGACGAATATTACGAATAGCAATTTTTGCTTCTTCTGATTCCTTTTTCACCTGTTTAACCAACTCTTTTCGGCGCTCCTCTGTAAGCTGCGGAATAGATAGTCGAATAATATTTCCATCATTTGATGGGTTTAAACCGATATCTGATTTCAGGATGGCTTTTTCAATATCACCAAGAATTGATTTATCATAAGGCTGAATGACTAGAAGTCGTGCTTCAGGAACAGAAACGCCTGCTAATTGATTAATTGGCGTTGGCGCCCCGTAATAATCAACAGTAATCCTATCAAGTAAGGAAGCATTGGCTCTCCCTGCACGGATCGCTGCTAATTCACGAGTATATGCTTGAATTGCTTTTGTCATTTTTTCCTTTGCATTCGCAATTACTTGTTTTGCCATTATTTTTTCCCCCTCACAATTGTTCCGATTGTTTCACCCATAACGGCACGATTAATATTCCCTTGTTCCATAATGGAGAAAACAATTAATGGAATATCATTGTCCATGCATAAAGAAGATGCTGTTGAATCCATTACAGCCAACCCTTCTTTTAAGACGTCTAAATATGATAATTCTTCATATTTTTTGGCATTCGAATCAATACGCGGGTCAGCAGAGTATACACCGTCAACATTGTTTTTCGCCATTAAGATAACTTCCGCTTCTATTTCCGCTGCACGTAAAGCGGCAGTTGTATCTGTTGAGAAATAAGGGTTGCCTGTACCAGCTGCAAAAATAACAACTCGCTTTTTCTCTAGGTGGCGAATTGCTCTTCTGCGAATATATGGCTCCGCTACTTGTCTCATCTCAATTGAGGTTTGAACCCTTGTCTCAACTCCTAGCTGCTCAAGGCTATCCTGAAGTGCTAAAGAGTTCATAACAGTTGCAAGCATGCCCATATAGTCGGCATTTGCTCTGTCCATTCCCATTTCTTCCCCAATCTTCCCACGCCATATATTTCCACCGCCAACAACAACTGCAACCTCAACTCCTAATTGAGCTAAATCTCTTACTTGTGCTGCAACTGACTTAATGACGGCAGGGTTAATTCCAAAGCCTTGCTCTCCTGCTAAAGCTTCTCCACTCAATTTTAAAACGACGCGTTTGTATTTTGGGTTACTCATAAAGACCTCCATATGTAAAAAATCGAAATGCGTAAACGCACTTTGAAAAATAGGGAACACAGTGTGTTCCCTATTTAAGCATATCTTGATGTATTATAGTAAGTTTATTATTTTTTAACCTGGCTCATTACTTCTTCTGCGAAATTGTCTTCACGCTTTTCGATGCCTTCTCCAACTTCGTAGCGAACGAACTCACGGATTTTTCCGCCTTTTGATTCTACAAACTTACCAACTTTTTGGTCAGGGTTTTTAACAAATGCTTGGTCGTTTACACAAACATCTTCGAAATATTTGCTTATACGGCCTTCTACCATTTTTGCAACGATATTTTCAGGTTTTCCTTCATTTAAAGCTTGCTGTGTTAATACTTGGCGCTCACGCTCTACTTCTTCTGCTGAAACTTCGTCACGTGACACATATTTAGGGTTTAATGCTGCAATGTGCATAGATACATCTTTAGCAGCATCTTCATCTGTTGTACCTTCAACTACAGTTAATACACCAATGCGTCCACCCATATGCAAGTATGCGCCAAATGCATCACTGTCTGTTTTTGTATTAACAGCAAAACGGCGAAGTGTAAGCTTTTCACCAATTTTTGCGATAGCAGAATTAATATGAGTTTCAACTGTTGCACCATTATCCATAGTTTGTGCAAGAGCTTCTTCAACTGAAGCAGGCTTTTTCGCTAAAAGATGATCAGCTAATTCTTTAACAAGAACTTGGAAGCCTTCATTTTTTGCAACGAAGTCTGTTTCAGAGTTTACTTCAAGAATAACAGCATCATTTCCCTCAACCTTGATAGATGTAAGACCTTCTGCTGCAATACGGTCACCTTTTTTAGCTGCTTTTGCAATTCCTTTTTCACGAAGGAAATCAATTGCTTTTTCCATATCACCATCAGTTTCTTGAAGAGCCTTTTTACAATCCATCATACCTGCGCCTGTTTTTTCACGAAGTTCCTTAACCATTTGTGCAGTAATAGCCATTATGAAAATCCTCCTTAAATCTTTATGTATTAATATTTTTACCTATATTTTCACTTACAAACAATAACTCTTTAAAAAAAGGTGATAAAGGGTGCTCCCTTATCACCTTTATTATTGTTAGCCTTGATTCTTGGCCTAATCCCTCAAACATAAATAAGATTTGATTTCATAAACCAGGATCGCTTATATTAAGCAGTAGTAACTTCTTCGCCTTGTTTTGCTTCAAGGATCGCATCAGCCATCTTTGCAGTTAATAATTTAACAGCACGGATAGCATCATCGTTTGCAGGGATAACAACATCAATTTCATCTGGATCACAGTTTGTATCAACAATACCTACGATAGGGATATTTAATTTATGTGCTTCTGCAACAGCAATGCGCTCTTTGCGTGGGTCAATGATAAATAAAGCATCTGGAAGAGTCTTCATATCCTTGATTCCGCCTAAGAATTTTTCTAATCGCTCTTGCTCTTTTTTTAATTGAACTACTTCTTTCTTAGGAAGCACTTCAAAAGTTCCATCTTCAGACATTCTTTCAATATCTTTTAAACGTTGAATACGTTTTTGGATTGTTTCGAAGTTTGTTAAAGTACCACCTAACCAGCGTTGGTTAACATAGTACATACCAGAGCGGATTGCTTCTTCTTTAACAGAGTCTTGAGCTTGTTTTTTCGTACCAACGAATAGCATTGTACCGCCGTTTCCAGCAAGTTCTTTAACGAAATTGTAAGCTTCTTCTACCTTCTTAACAGTTTTTTGAAGGTCGATGATATAGATACCGTTACGCTCAGTGAAGATATATTTCTTCATCTTAGGGTTCCAACGGCGTGTTTGGTGACCGAAGTGTACACCAGCTTCAAGCAATTGTTTCATTGAAATGACTGACATTGTTTTTCCTCCTAATGGTTTGTTTTCCTCCGCTTATTTCATTTTCAATCGGGAACTGAAAGGGTTTCAGCACCGTCCGACTAAATCTATAAGCGTGTGTATTAACACCATTTGTTAATATAGCATAAAAATAATGAAGTATCAAGTTATTCCTTAATTGTTTTGATTAAATTTTAATAAAAGATTAATTTCAGTCTTACCTTTATTTAGCTTTTGAGCAATTTCTATCTCATTATATCCTTGATTTTTTAATAGAAGAATATCATTTAATAATGATTGTTCCTGTGAATTCTCTTTTTCATTTACTTCTGCAAGAATAGGGTCGATTTCTAGCGGCGGCAATTCTATCTCGTCACGTACCGTCCGGTTGGAACTATTATTTGGATGAATACTTGGAACGACAGCATTTTGTTTATAAGCCTTTGCAGCACTATAAGCATTGACTTTTCCCTTTCGGCTATGAAGGCTTATGTTCCTTTCAAGCCCGGGCTCATCTTGATCTTTATTAATCGTCTTACGACTTTCTGCATTATTGGATGATTGAGCATTCCGTTCAATATGACCAATTCGTTTAATAAAATCATCGTTTTCTTCCTTCATCTGAACTAAATAAGCAGAAATCACTTCTTCCATTTCTTGAATCATTTTCTCCTGTTTTTTCTCTACTTGTAAAAACCGGTTTTGACGCAGAAATAAAATGATAATTGAAAAAAGGGCAAGAACATTTAAAAACAAGCTAATTAATAATAAAAAAGTGGTCATATAATCCCTCTATCCACTGTAATCAATATTTTTTCCTTTATATGGGTGTTTCTCTTTTTCAACAGGCTTGCTGCTTTTCTTTTTTTGGTGATTTTCTTTATTTTCCCCATTATTGCCATTGCTCTCATCTTGCATTAGTTTGACATTCGCTTTTTGTTCATGTTTTATGACAGTTTCTCTTTGCTGTTTTTCTTCTTTATGGGTTCGCTCTGTGGCAAAATCATTGATGTTTTGGCCTCGCTGCTGCAATTGCTCTTGGATTTTCCCCGCTTCTATTGTCCTTGGTAAAGCAACTTGCATTTCAATCGACTTCAAACTCATAGTTCCACACCCATCTCTAATAAGTCATTTTTACTGTCTATAGAATAGGCTCAGACATGATTTCCCCGCCTTGAAGTAGAAAACGAGCCGATGATTGTTTGTGCTGCAATTGCATAGCATACTTCCCAAAACGCAAAGTAGTATTTGGATATACAGTCTCATAAATATAAATGGAAGAGTCTTGTCTTTCGTTTATTGCTTCCTCCAATTGCCTTAGCTCTTCATCTACTTTTGTGATCTGCTCAACAATATTTTGTTTTGTAGATCTTTGCTTGAGAATAACGACTTTTTGTTCCTGTGATAAATTCCCGGTTAGCTTTGCAAGCTTCTGCTCAATATTTGATAATTTCTCAAGATTACCATGTAGTTTCGCTCTTTCTAAATGTAACTCTTTCTCTCTTTCAGTTAAAGACGTATCTAAATAAGCTTGTAGTTCCGTTTTTGTAAACAAGTGGTTTCCAACTTCTTTTACATGTATTTCGTTATTAGCTGTAAGAATTCCGCCAATTACGAATGTATTTTTGCCTAAAATGGAGGAGCCTGCTCGAATTTTACTGTGTAAAATGGATGACTCTATGATAACATCGTGACCAGCATGCACATTTGCCTGATTTAAGTAAGTTGCCTGAACATTGCCTACGCTAGAGATCATCCCTTTATTTCCTCCCGTAACTCCTCCAGAAATAATGATATTTCCTTCAGCGTGAATATTTGCAGCCTCTACTAACCCAAATATTCTAACATCTCCGCCTGCTCTTATTTCGTATCCGCTAGGTACATTTCCTCTAATTACGACATTGCCAATAAAATCTACATTTCCTGTTTTTAAATCCAAATCACCATTGACTTCAAATACAGGATTCACGGTGATCATTTTGTCTGTAAGGCTTAATTGACCATCAGAAGTTGAATAAAATCTTGAATTATTTAATATTACATTTTTTCCTGGTCTTATTTTAAGGGGTTTTCCATTTTTAGCGGGTATCCTTTTTCCAAATACATCCATTCCTTCTGTACCTGGAGTGGGCGGGACAACTGAAGCAAGAGGCTGGCCACTTGAAACAGATGGGATTTGAAGAACTTTTCGGAAGTTGAATTTTTCTCTTACCTCTTTTTTGTCATGTTGAACTTCATTTAGAAGGTAGGCATCCACCCCATTTTTAGGCGGGATGCCTTCAGCAATAATGGATGGATAACTTAAGGATTGTGGGTTTTCACAAATCTGATTCATCACATCCTCAATGATTCCGAATGATATCTTTTCTTTAGAAAGAAATTGTTCAATATCACTCTTTTTAATGGAAAAGTCATTTTCTACATTCGAAACTAAATCAATTTTTGCTGTTAAACGATCCTTCGTTATAATTATTCGATAATGCTCTTCCATTTAAGCTTCCTCCTTCATAAGTGGCAATCCTAAATAACTTTTATTAATGCATTTCTTAGTTTAAAAATTGCCTTAGAATGAATCTGTGAAATTCTTGAAGTCGATAGACCCATCACTTGACCAATTTCTGTTAAAGTCAATTCTTCTTTATAAAACAAACTAATCACAAGCTGTTCTTTTTCATTGAGTAAAGAAATCATTTCAATCAGCTCACGAATCATTTCATCTTTCACTATTTTCACTTCAGGAATTTCCGCACGATCATCTTTAATAATATAAGAGTTGCCCTCTTTATCATCTTGATCATTTAACTTTTCATCCATTGAAAGAATGTTTGCAAAAAAATGTTCATTTATTACAGATTGCACTTCTTCTTCACTCATATTTAGTTCAGAGGAGATTTCCTCAATACTAGCATTTCTCATCAGACGCTGCTCGAGTTTTTCAATTGCAGCTTCAATTTTTTTTGCCTTTTCCCTCGTATTCCGCGGGAGCCAATCCTCTTTTCTTAAACCGTCTAAAATAGCACCTCTAATTCGGAAGGATGCATATGTATCAAACTTTAGATCCCGATTTGGGTCGAATTTTTCCAAGGCATCATATAATCCCATCATCCCCAAACTTCGTAAATCATCTCGTGAAACATTTCTAGGAAGATTTACGGAAATCCGCTGGACATGATAACTCACTAGCGGCATATATTTTTTTACAAGGTAATCCCCTGCTTGATTATCACGTGAGCTGACCCAATTATGCCAATATCGTTGGTCCTCTGTCGTTTGATGCGCCATGGTCATCCTCCTCAAACGTTCCTATTCCTTGAATGATCATAAATACTCTAGTCAAAAACAATCCATTACCGAATATAGTAAAAAAGGAAAAACAGCCATCTCGCTTTGAAAGAAGCTGACTAAATTTCCTGTACACCCTTATTTACTGTCCGAATATGCAAAATGCATGTCTGCGGATTGAATTCTATCGTTCTTCCGCTATTTCCGCCGACATCTTCAGAAACAATAGAAATTTTAAGTGATGATAGCTCTGCCTTTACAGCTTCTACATTTCTAGGACCAATCCGCATAACATCACTGCCTGAAGAAAAATGAAACATTTGAGCCCCGCCTGCAATTTTTGCCTTTAAAGAATACGCTCTTGCACCATTTTGAATAAGTTTCGACACTAATTCTTTCACAGCTGTATCTGCATATTTGGCAATATTAATATTGCCAGCCTTTGCAAGGGTCGAATCAGGAAGCATAATATGTGAAAGTCCTGCAATTTCCCGCTGCTGATCATATACCACCACTCCAACACAAGAACCTAATCCAGAGGTGCGTATCGTATTAGGGGTTTTAACAATATTCAAATCTGCAATTCCCACTTTAATAACTTCTTTACATTCAATCATTTTGTTAAACTCCCAAAGATTTAAAAATTGTATCGAAGGATTCTGGATCCGGCAGTAAGAAAAAATGACCCTTTACTGTTTCTTTATCTGCCCCATCATCATTAAGTGCTGTATCAATAACAATGGCGAAATCGCTGACTTGTGATAATTCGATCAGTCCATAGCTTATTATTGCACCAGCCATATCGATGCTTAATGCTGGTACAGAAGGATATAATGATAAATTCGTGAAATCAGAAAGAGAGGATAAATACGATCCGGATAAGATGTTTCCAAGCTCCTGATAAGCAGATAATCCCAATTCATTATAAGGCTGAGAATCAAAGCTAAAGCTTTCATCCCCGATCATTTCCCGAATAAATCTAGAAGCCTGTTCAACCGGCAAGACAAAAAACATGCTGCCAGGGGCATCACCTTCAATTCTGAGGAACACCCCTGCAACAACATTATCTGCTCCGCCCATCATATTCATCATTTCATCAAATGAAACGATTCTGACGTCTGGCACTTTCATGTCGATTTTTTTATTTAATAACTTAGATAGCGCAGTAGCAGCATGTCCAGCCCCAATATTTCCAATTTCTTTCAATATATCGAGGTGCATTGATGAAATTTTTTCAAGAAAATTCATTTGTTCATCCTTCATTTCCTAGTAAACTTAAACGTTCTTCTGTATTTAAGATCTTTTCAAGGTCAATTAGTATTAATAAACGATTTCCGATCTTAGCAACACCATTAATATAATCAGCCTCAAGCACACCTACAACTTCGGGTGGCGGTTCAATAGAGTGAACTGGAATGTCGATAACATCATTAGCTAAATCAACGATGAAACCGACCTCTAAATCATTAAGACCTGCAATGATGACTCGGGTACTGTCTGAATAGCCTACTTCATCAAGCCCAAATCTGCTGCGAAGATCAATGATTGGCGTTATGACTCCGCGAAGGTTAATGACCCCTTTAATAAACTTTTCTGTTCCTGGCACTCTCGTAATATGCTCAATTTTCTCAATGGACCGAACTTGATTTACTGGGATTGCATACTCCTTATTCATAAGCTGAAAAACGATTAATTTAATATCAGAAGCTATTGTCTCAGCCATCCTGACCCACTCCTTACTAGACAATCGAAAATTTATGGTACGAAGAAAACGGTTTACTTAATTAACGAGTTGCAATCTACAATTAATGCTACCTGACCATCACCAAGGATAGTAGCCCCAGAGATAGCAAATACATTTGTTAAATAGTTACCGAGAGACTTTAAAACAACTTCCTGCTGGCCAATAAAAGAATCAACAACAAGTCCAGCCATCTTGTCCCCTTTTCTAACAATGACAACAGAGTAAAATTCATCCTCTTCTTCAAAAACCGGTACCTCAAAGATTTCTTTTAGGAAAAGAAGCGGCACAACCTTGCCTCTAAAATCGATGACTCTTTGATTATGGGCATTTAGAATATCAGATTTTTTCACAATGGCTGTTTCAATAATTGAAGATAAAGGGATAGCAAATTTTTCTTTTTGTATTTCAGTAAGCATGACCGAAATAATCGATAAAGTAAGCGGCAATTGGATCGAGAAGATCGAGCCTTTGCCTAGGGCTGAATCGATTGATATGGTACCGCCTAATGATTCAATTGTGCTTTTTACAACGTCTAGACCTACTCCTCGGCCTGAAACGTCAGAAATCTTCTCGGCAGTTGAGAAGCCAGAAGCAAGTATAAGCTCAAACACTTGCTTGTCAGTCATCGTTACAGCTGCCTGCCCGGTGACGATTCCATTTTTAATCGCTTTTGCAAGCACCTTATCCCGATTAATTCCAGCACCATCATCTTCTATTTCAATAAAGACATGATTTCCACTATGGTAAGCTTTAAGAATAACTGTGCCTTCTTCGTTCTTTCCGTTAGCTTTTCTAATTTCAGGTGTTTCAACCCCATGGTCAAGGGCGTTTCTAATTAAATGGACGAGCGGATCGCCAATTTCATCAATAACTGTTCTGTCTAATTCCGTTTCAGCCCCGATTATCTCAAGATTGATCTTCTTGTCCAAGTCACGGGCTAATTGACGAACCATCCGCGGGAATCGATTAAATACTGTTTCCACAGGAACCATGCGCATGTTTAAAATAATATTTTGTAAATCACCTGAAATTCTAGTCATATGCTCAACTGTTTCATGCAGCTCCTGATTATTTAAATCACGGGAAATTTGTTCAAGACGCCCCCGGTCAATGACTAATTCTTCAAATAAATTCATTAAAATATCAAGTCTTTCAATATTTACCCGGATTGTTTTACTACTAGAGTTTTTAGCTGATGAAGAAGATGCTCCGGCCTTCTTTTCTTCCTGCTGCCTTGCAACACTATTTTCTGCCGTTTCCTTTTCTTCGAAAATTGGCCCGTTGCTCTTAATCAATTCAGGTGCATCTAACTCAGATTGACGAATGGCTTCCAATGATAAAATATGAACATCAACTCTTTCTACCTCAGAAACCTTCATCACTTTCTTATGAATATCTTCTTTAACTTCTTTAGATACAATTGTGACTGTAAATTCTTGATCAAATTGTTCTTCCTCTAATTGCTCAACCGATGGATTTGCCTTAATCACTTCACCGATTTTTTCAAGAATTTCAAAAACCATAAACACTCTTGCTGCTTTCAGTAAACAATCTTCTCTCAATGAAACCGTTACTTCAAAAGTTTCAAAGCCCTGTTCCTTTGATTGCTGCATAACAGTCAGTTCAAACTCATCATAAACACTTTTAACTGTTGGTTTATGCTCTGCAACAGCAGCTGCCACCTCGGATTTTGCTATTTGGGTTACGCTTTCTCCCTTTTCTATCATTAATAATTTTTCTACTACTTCTGCTACGTCTCTTTTTCCGTCTCCGCCTTCTGCAATTGATTGGACCATTGCTTCAAGGTCATCAACAGCAAGGAAAATGACATCAAGTATCTCAGGATTAAATGTAAGCTTATGATTTCGAATGGCGTCGAGAACATTTTCCATTTGATGGGTTAATTTTGCCAAGTCTTCATATCCCATCGTTGCTGACATTCCCTTTAACGTATGTGCCGAGCGGAAAATTTCATTAACAATCGAAATATTCTCTGGGTTCTTTTCAAGCTCTAGCAGCTGTTCATTACAAGCCTGCAAATGCTCTTTACTTTCCTCAATAAAGACTTCTAAATATTGGTTCATATCCATGAGCCCTCAGCCCTCCGCATTAAACATATTTCAAAATTGAATCTGCAATTTTATCCACATCTTGAATTTCATCTATTAATCTTGTAGCAATAGCAGCTTTTGGCATTCCAAAAACGATTGATGTTTCTTGTGATTCAGCGATGGCAGTTACTTTACCGGAATTTTTAAGAGTAATAAGTCCATGTGATCCATCTGACCCCATTCCAGTCATGATGACAGCTACCTTCTTGTAATCCTTAATTTCGCTTACTGATTCAAAGAGGACATCCACTGCAGGTCTGTGGCCATTTCTTAAATCTGATTTTTCCAAGCATGTAAGCAAATTATTGCCCGATTGCTTTACTTTTAGATGAAAACCGCCCGGAGCTATATAGGCAGTTCCCTTTTGAACAATTTCACCATCGATTGCTTCTTTTACAGATATTCCACAAAGTGAATCCAATCTGTTTGCTAATGATTTCGTAAATCCAGCGGGCATGTGCTGAACGATGAGGATGCCAGCATCAATAGTAGACGGAATTCTGGTTAAGACCTTTTGCAGAGCTCTCGGGCCACCTGTAGATGTTCCAATACAAATTATTTTTTTTGTATAGGGATTCCTAATATTATTACTAGTTTCACTTAGTTCTATTTTACTATATCTTTCTTCATGTTTTATAGATAAATTTCTATTA
>NZ_JBALPC010000001.1:77054-107499 GCF_036965225.1 Bacillus sp. JJ1474
AGATGCTAAATTTATCAAATGTTTCCTGCTTACTTTGCTTGCTAAGATGACTTTTTGAACTAATTCTTCTTTAATTTTATGTAAATCGAGAGATATCGCACCTGAAGGCTTAGCAATAAAATCAAAAGCGCCATTTTGTATAGCTGTTAACGTGTTTTCTGCACCTTCTTTTGTCGTACTAGAAAGCATAATAACTGGAACTGGATGTTCAATCATAATTTGTTTAAGAGCATCCAGTCCATTTAATAAGGGCATTTCAACATCCAGTGTGACAACATCTGGATTCAATTCTCTTACCTTTTTTAGTCCATCTTCACCATTTCTCGCCGTTCCAATTACTTCTATTCGGGGGTCTGCTTTAAGAAAATCAGAAATTAGCTTCCTCATAAAGGCCGAATCATCTACAACTAGTACATTAATTTTTCTCAATGAGGACGCCTACCTTTCGAAGAGAAATCGCTTTAGTTTTGTTATAAATGGAAAGCCATTTACTGACTGTTTGTCTTGAAAATGCCTGTCTTTATACCGTTCAGCAATTTCAATAATTGACTTTGAAGCTGGAGACTTTTCATTATTTAGAATAAAAGGGGTTTGCCTTCTAACAGCTTGCTGGATCGCTCGGTCATCCGGGAGCATTCCAAGATAGAAGGATTCCCTCCCAAGAAAATTCTGCAATACTTTAGAAATACGGTTATAGGTAATTTGCCCTTCCTTTTCACTCTCGACTCGATTAATGACAATATAGTAGGGGATTGAAGAATCAACTAAATGAATGTGTTTCAGCATCGAATAGGCATCTGTAATCGCTGTAGGTTCTGAGGTTGTGATACACACAATCTCTTGAGCTGAAAGGATAAATTTAATTGATTCATTTGTAATACCAGCACCCATATCAAAAATGACATAGTCATATTCACCAAATAAAACAGTGAGCTCTTGTGTAAAATGTTCTACCCTGTTTTCATCTAAATGTACGATGTGGGAAAGTCCAGAACCACCTGCAATATATTTTAGCCCCTCAGGACCATGCATTATCGCTTGCTTTAATGAAACTCGCCCTTCAAAATAATCAACGATTGAATACTCTGATGACGTTCCCATCAATATATCGAGATTACCCATGCCTAAATCCATATCGAAAAGTAGTACGGCGAATCCCTTCTTCGTTAAGGATATTGCAAAGTTGAGAGAAAAGTTAGATTTACCTACTCCTCCCTTACCGCTTACAACCGCTAACGTTCTAGGATTTTTCCTTAATTTGTTTGCTCTTAATCGTAATCGTAATTCTTCTGCCTGGTCTTTCATTTTATTCGACCCCAATAATGGTTTTTGCTATTGTACTTGGTTTTACTTCAATCATATCGTCTGGAACATTTTGACCATTTGTCATATAGGCAACACCCTTGTTGTATTTTGTGATCAAATTATACATCGCTCCGTAGCTAGAGGTTTCATCCGCTTTTGTAAAAATAAATTTATCAATTTCTATAATAGAGAACTGTTTATATATATCTTCCATATCCCTTTGTTTTGAAGTAAGGGAGAGAACTAGGTAGGTTTCCATGTCATGATCAAAATCAATTACCTGTTTTAAATCTTCTACATACTGCTTGTTTCTAAAATTTCTGCCTGCTGTATCAATTAGAACAAGATCATAATCATTGAACTGATTTGCTGCCTTTTTAAAATCATCAATTGTATAGCAAACTTCCATTGGCACATTTAAAATTTTTGCATATGTTTTTAATTGGTCAATCGCTGCAATACGATACGTATCTGTAGTGATAAAGGCAACTGTCTTTTTATGATTTATCACACATTCAGCTGCAATCTTGGCCAGAGTGGTTGTTTTTCCGACACCTGTAGGTCCGACTACATTAATATACTTTTTCTTAAAGGAAATTCCTCCAAATGGTATTTCAGTAAGCTGGTCAGCCATGTACCTTTCTAGCCAGGAATATACCTCATTAATCGATGCATTTGCCCCATTTACATACCATTTTTCAAGAAGTAACGTTAGTATTTTGTTCTGAATGGATTCATGAATGTCCTGTTCCTTTAATAATTTCTGCATCAGCTTTAAGTGTTCAGGGTAGACAGGTCCTAATTCCGAATTCGAAACAGACATTGCCTTTAGCTGTGACTTTAATTCATTGATTTCTTTCATTATGTCATCAGAAGGCTTTTTATTTTCACTATTAATATTATTTTTCATTACGTTCTCTATCTGAAAATTCCGATTCGAATCCGGAGTGGCCGAAGACTTTGTTTTTGTGATTGATTTCGGTTGGGAACCTCCCAGTTGATCAGTAGCTGCAATTACTTCGATATTACGTTTTTTGAAAAGCCCTAGAAAACCGCCAGAATGAACCTCTCTCGAATTTAAAATAACTGCATCACTCCCAAGCTCTGCTCGGATATGCTTCATGGCTTCAGACATGGAAGGAGCAATAAATTTTTTTACCTTCAATCTAAATTCACCACCCCTACACTCTGTACTTCTACATTTGCTTCAAGTTCGTTGTACGAAAGAATTGGAATTTGCGGGAAATATCTTTCGGTTAATTGACGTACATACATTCTTACTGCAGGTGAACATAATACAATCGGTGTTTGTTCCATTAAAGACAATTGCTCTACCTGTGAAGCGATTGATTCTAAGACGGATTGGGAAACAGTCGGATCCATCGATAAATAATTGCCATGTTCCGTTTGTTGGATCCCTTCAGCAATTAGTTTCTCCACTTTCCCGGAAAGTGTTACCACTTTCAGTGATTCAGATCCTTGAGAAAATTGATTTGTGATTTGCCTTGCTAATGCTTGCCGTACATATTCTGTAAGTAATTCAGTGTCGCTAGTTACTTTTCCAAAATCAGCTAGTGTCTCGAAGATGATTGGCAAGTTTCGAATGGATACATTTTCTTTTAACAGCTTTGCCAGTACTTTCTGCACTTCTCCAACTGATAGTGGGTTTGGTGTAACTTCCTCAACAAGAATTGGATAGCTCTCATTAAGGTGATCTATCAATTGTTTCGTTTCTTGTCGTCCGATTAGTTCATGCGCATTTCCCTTAATCACTTCTGTAATATGAGTTGAAACGACAGAAGGCGGATCCACTACTGTATAACCAAATATTTCTGCCTGTTCCTTCATATCCTCTGTAATCCATTTAGCTGGCAGTCCAAAGGAAGGTTCAATCGTATCAATGCCTTCAATTGAATCATCATCAATACCAGGGCTCATCGCTAAATAATGATCAAGCAGCAGCTCGCCCCTAGCCATTTCATTTCCCTTGATTTTTAGTCTATATTCATTGGGCTGCAGCTGAATATTATCTCGTATTCGTACTACTGGAATAACTAAACCTAATTCAATCGCTAGCTGCCTTCTTATCATAACGATCCGATCAAGGAGATCTCCGCCTTGGTTGGCATCGGCTAACGGAATAAGCCCATATCCAAATTCAAATTCAATTGGATCCACGTTTAATAAACTAACAACGCTTTCCGGACTTTTCATTTCACCGGCTTCTTGTTCTTCATCGATTTCCAGCAGCTGTTCCTTTCCTTGCTCAGGTGTACGGTTTATCATATATCCCCCAAAACAAAGAAGCGCCGCAATTGGAATCGTTAGCAAATCACTAATTGGAGTAAACAGCCCTAATAAAAATATCGTTCCCGCAGTAACATATAGCATTTTTGGAAATGCAAATAATTGAGTTGTAATATCTTTACCAAGATTTCCATCCGAAGCTGCTCTTGTAACAACAATACCTGTTGCAGTCGAAATAAGAAGTGCAGGAATTTGGCTAACCAGGCCATCCCCTACCGTTAATAGTGAAAATTTTGAGGCAGAATCAGCTACCGACAGTCCTAGCTGCATTACACCGATCACAATCCCAAAAATCAGGTTGATTAAGACGATAATGATTCCTGCAATTGCATCCCCTTTAACGAATTTACTTGCACCATCCATTGAACCATAAAAATCCGCTTCTCTACTTACCTTTTCACGGCGTGCACGGGCTTCCTGCTCTGAAATCATACCAGCATTTAAATCGGCATCAATACTCATCTGTTTCCCTGGCATCGCATCAAGGGTAAATCTTGCAGCGACCTCAGAAACACGCTCAGCTCCTTTTGTAATAACGATAAATTGAATAATGACCAAAATTAAAAATACAACTAGTCCGACAACAAGATTACCACCGACAACGAACGTACCAAAAGTATGGACAACTCCGCCTGCATCACCTGTTGAAAGGATCGAACGTGTTGTCGATACATTTAATCCTAATCGGAAAAGTGTCAATAATAACAATAATGATGGAAATATCGAAAATTGAAGTGGCTCACTCATATTCATTGTCGTCAGTAAGACTATGAGTGCCAATGTAATATTAATTAAGATTAGTATACTTAGAAGCCACGTTGGAAAAGGGATAATAAGCATAGCTACAATTAAAATGACGGCTACTAATACGGATAAATCTCTTCCTGACATAAAATTCCTCTCCTAATAGAAAAGCGCAAGCGCCTTCGGAACAATCAAAGGACAATTGTTCCTGCGATGATTATTCGCAGAAGCTTTCCTTTGTGCTCACCCCCGACAAGCACAAGACGAGCCTCCCGGAAAGGTGAGCTCTACCTTTCAGGATTGGCTTGTGACCTCGAGGTCGACAAAAACGCGACGTCCTCCCAAAAGCTTCACTTTTGGTCGTGCGATGTGTCGCTGACGAAGCTTTCCTTGTCCTGTCGCATTGTCGACACTAGTACGTCCTGTACATCGGGGGTAGGCGCTGGAGCTAGACAGCTCACAAACTCAAAATGGGTTAAATTTTCTTTTTCATTCTATACACATGGGCAAGAATTTCCGCGACTACTTTGAAAAATTCCTCAGGAATCGCATCTCCAATTTCTGCCTGACTATATAAAGCTCTCGCTAGAGGCCGATTTTCAACAGTTATAATATCCTTTTCTTTAGCAATCATTTTTATCTTTTGAGCAACAAAGTCGACCCCTTTTGCGACAACATAGGGTGCATCGAGTTTTGCCTCATCATATTTTAAAGCAACGGCGAAATGAGTTGGATTAGTTATGACGACATCCGCATTCGGAACCTCCTGCATCATTCTTCTCATTGCCATTTCCCGTTGTTTCTGTTTTATTTTTGATTTGATAAGGGGATCCCCTTCAATATTTTTATACTCGTCTTTAATATCTTGCTTCGACATTCGGATGTTTTTTTCAAAATCATATTTCTGATATAAGAAATCTAATATTGATAGAAATAGCAGGGCACCTGAGGCATACAAACCCATTTGCACCGTTAAGCTGCCAATCGTTGCCAGTGCGGCCCCTACTGTTTTTTGTGATAGGATCAGGATTTCATCAATTCTGTTCCATAAAACCATAAAGGTGATAATCCCTACAAAGCCAATTTTTAAGATTGATTTTAAAAGTTCAACGATGGCTCTTACTGAAAAAATCCGTTTAAAACCTTTAATTGGATCCAGCTTTTCTAGTTTCGGCTGAATAGCTTCTGTAGAAAATAAAAATCCTACCTGGGCATAATTGGCGATAATTCCCGAAAGCATGGCAACAAGCATGATCGGGCCTAATAAGAACACAAGTTCCTTCAGGATGGCTAAAAATAGGATTTGTATATTTGCTTCAGTCAATTCCATTAGCATTAACTGATTAAAAGTATGTGTCATAATATAAAAAACAATATCCTTTAAATAAGACCCTGCAAATAGAAGGAATGTAAAAACACCTAATAGGACAACGGCCGTGTTAACATCCTGGCTCTTTGCTACTTGTCCCTTTTTCCTTGAATCCTGCCTTTTCTTCGGTGTTGCTTTTTCCGTTTTTTCTCCTGCAAAGTATTGCAGGTCTAAGGCAATTAATCGTTTCATCTGTTAGGTTCCCCCAATAATATCCATTAGGCCGCGCATCGTGCTTAACATCATTTCGAATAATTGGGAAACTACGAGCAGCATAATGCTCATTACTGTTAAAAGAACAATAAAGCTTACACCTATCTTCAATGGAAGTCCCACGACAAATACATTGAGTTGGGGAACTGTCCGCGCAACAATTCCCAAAGCAATATCTACTAAAAACAAACTGCCTACTACTGGGATTGACATTTGAAAGGCAATAATAAACATAGAATTAAATGCTTTTACTACATATTCCGCCATGTTTTCATTCCCAAATGAAATCCATGGCTGTTCTAAAGGGATAAACTGATAGCTATAAAATACCCCATCTAATAATAGATGATGGCCATTGACAGTGAGTAAGAAAAAGAGTCCAATCGTGTATAAATATTGACCCATAAGCGGGCTTTGTGCACCTGTTTGCGGATCGATGACGTTTGCAATGGCAAATCCCATCTGAAAGTCAATAAAACCGCCGGCAATTTGTATGGCCGATAAAATTAAATACGCTATAAATCCAATTAAAAGCCCTACAAGCGCTTCTTTGATAATTAATAAAAAATAATGATTGTCTATTTCTAACGTAGGTGTATCTATGGTAAACACCATAACCAATGACATGAAAAAGCCTAAGCCAATTTTTGCAACTGTTGGTATAGAGCGATATGAAAAAAGGGGCATCATCAGAAAAAAAGATGTTACCCTTACGAAAATAAGTAAAAAGGCCGGGAACGCCGGTAAGAAATTCACCATATGATCATCCTACAAATCTAGTTAAATTCGAAAATATTTCTCCAGCATATGAAAGCATATGGCTGAGCATCCACGGACCGAAGAAAACGAGTCCTGCTAATACGGCAACAATTTTTGGAATAAAAGCTAGTGTCTGTTCTTGTATTTGTGTTGTTGCTTGAAAGATACTGACGATTAACCCTACAACTAGCGCGAGCACCAGCAATGGACCACTTATGAATAAAACCGTCATAATTCCTTGTTCTGCAATTGTTATTACGGATTCAGGAGTCATTTATTATTTTCACCTGCTTAAAAGCTTTGTAAAAGAGATTTAACAACGAGATACCATCCATCCACAAGAACAAATAATAATATTTTAAATGGCAATGAAATCATCACTGGAGGCAGCATCATCATTCCCATCGACATAAGAACACTCGCAACCACCATGTCAATTACAAGAAATGGAATAAAAATCATAAATCCAATTTGGAAAGCTGTTTTTATTTCACTAATGGCAAAAGCCGGGACAAGAGCTGTTAATGGAATTTCCTCAATTGATTTAGGTGGCTCTGCTTTCGAATATTCAAGGAACAAGGCTAAATCCTTTTGTCTCGTATGGGCACTCATAAATTCCTTAAATGGGATCGATGCTTTTTCGTATGCTTGTTCTAAATTAATTTCTTCATTAAATAATGGTGTAAGTGCTTCTTCATTTACTTGCTGAAAGGTAGGTGCCATGATAAAAAATGAAAGAAATAAAGCTAATCCGATTAGTACTTGATTAGGAGGCATTTGCTGAGTGGCAAGCGCCGTTCTGACAAAGGAGAGAACAATTATGATTCTTGTAAAGCAAGTCATTAAAATGAGAATGCTGGGTGCCAATGATAAAACTGTAAGCATTAATAT
The DNA here is from genome assembly GCF_036965225.1 of Bacillus sp. JJ1474. Classification (NCBI taxonomy): domain Bacteria; kingdom Bacillati; phylum Bacillota; class Bacilli; order Caryophanales; family Bacillaceae; genus Bacillus; species Bacillus sp. JJ1474. Next base: position 84,643 of record NZ_JBALPC010000001.1, read on the forward strand.
AAGCTTCACAGATGTTGAAACATTGGCAGGCGAACTATTGTTAAAAAACTCCATAAATTCATTCATCGCTCGTCTGACCCTTTCTTCTCCATTTCTTTATATAATTGCTTTCTTCCTTTTGTGATATCTTCCAATTGTTGTTTGAGTATGCTTTGAAATTGGTTCCCTTGTTTCTCATCTTGATGTACACTTTTTCTTCTTTGAAGTACCCTTGTCACAATATCGCTTGGTTGTACAAGCTGTTCCATCTTTTCGTTATAATCGGTCAGAAGCTGATTATACTCCTCTTGATCTTCGATTTCTTTCAAAAGCTGTATATTTTCTCCTACACCAACAATTAAGATCCTCTTTCCAACCTTTATTAATTGTACTGAACGGTTTGTGCCTAATGCCGTTCCGCCTAAATTCTCAACAAGCTGGGAGCTTTTATACATTTTACTTTTCTTATTAATAATTTTAAGCATGAAATATAATAGTCCTACAACAAAGACAGTGGCAAAAATCATTTTGACAAAATCAAAAAGATTTAATCCAACCTTAACGGGTTGTTCATTCTTGGCTGTATCCTGTTTTTGAGGAAGCTGATCTTGATCGCATGTATCTGGATGTTCTATACAATCTTTTACACTATTTACTTGCTCTGCGTAGGCTGGTGCATGAATCCCTAGCAGAGCAAAGCTCATTAAAAACAGCGTAAAAATTGTCCGCTTGAAATATAGCAATATACTGCACCCTCTAAATGAAATATTCATTAGCCTAAAGTTTTGGAAATAGCCTCGATCACACGGTCAGCCTGGAATGGTTTTACGATAAAATCCTTTGCCCCTGCCTGAATGGCATCAATAACCATTGCCTGCTGTCCCATCGCGGAACACATAATAACCTTAGCATTCGGATTAATTTTTTTAATTTCTTTAAGAGCAGTAATTCCATCCATTTCGGGCATTGTAATATCCATTGTTACTAAATCTGGCTGAGACTCTTTATACTTTTCAACTGCCTGAGCACCATCTGCTGCTTCTCCGACTACTTCATACCCATTTTTTGAAAGAATATCCTTAATCATCATTCTCATGAAAGCTGCATCATCTACAATTAAAATTTTGTGCGCCATTACTGTTAACCCCCGTGCTTATTTAAGTTTTTTTATTCGGTCACTTTGACTAATGATGTCTGTTACACGTACTCCGAAGTTCTCGTCAATCACAACTACCTCTCCTTGAGCAATTAAGCGATTATTGACTAGAATATCAACGGGTTCCCCTGCAAGTTTATCTAATTCAATGATCGATCCAGCAGATAACTCTAGGATTTCTTTCACTGATCGTTTTGTTCTTCCTAGTTCAACGGTTACTTGCAGTGGAATATCAAGTAGCATGTTTAAATTTTTCGATTCAGATTCTTGAAGTGAATATGGTTCAAAGCTTGAAAAAACTGCAGGCTGAACAGTTGGCTGTACTCCGCCAGGTAACGCAGAACCAAAATGCTGCGGACCATTTTGATGGCTCGCTGCTTGTGGTGGCGGATAGTATGCTGGCTGTGCCTGATAAGCTTGATGTACCTGTTGTACATGCTGCCCTTGAGGAGCTTGCTGCCATCCCCCATTTGGCGGAACCATTTCTCTTTCTGAATACGGGTTTTGAGAAAAACTATTTTCCTGAGCGAATGTGTCTACAGGCTGTTTATCCAGTGTAACCTCGGAATCTTGGTACATTGGGACGGAATCCTCAACTTCTTTCATTGTACCTGAAATATTCTCCGGTTCTCCTCCCGGATTTAACAATTCGTTGACTAAACTTTTAGCAAATTGCAGTGGCAAAAGCTGCATAATATTAGAATCAATTAAGTCCCCAATTTTCAAACGGAAGGAGATTTTAACCAATATATCTTCTCCAGGAATGCGATTTGTACCCTCTCCCTGGGGAATATCTAAAATATCAATGGTAGGAGGTGAAATATCTACTCTTTTGCTAAAAATGGTAGACATTGAAGTTGCCGCAGAACCCATCATTTGGTTCATCGCTTCCTGCACAGCACTTAGCTGAATTTCCCCCAAAAGATCGGCTGGGTTTTGTCCATTTCCACCCAACATTAAATCTGCAATAATCGCAGCATCTGTTTGTTTAATGACTAATAAATTACTTCCCGAAAATCCTTCCGTATAACTAACCTGGATCGCAACATAAGGATGCGGAAATTCATCATGTAATTTTTTAGGCGGTATGGTCGTTACTGATGGTGTCGTAATTTCTACTTTTTGGTTTAGTAAGGTTGACAATGCTGTTGCTGAGCTTCCAAACGAAATGTTCCCAATTTCTCCCAAAGCATCCTGCTCCATTGGAGATAGGTAGTCTTCTACATTTAAAGTATCATCAAATAAATCAGACTCATCATCGTCATCTACCCCGCGTAATAGCGCATCTATTTCATCTTGTGAAAGCATATCATCACTCATCATCGTCGCCTCCCCCTTTCACAATGTCTAATACTTGAATTGCAAGTTTTTTGTTTACTTTTCCTGGCTGTCCGAGAAATTTAGGTATATCCCCTACTTTAATCAGTAAAGGCTGATCAATTGGTTTATTTAGCTCGATAACATCACCGATATCTAACATAAGAAAATCCTGAATGCTGATTTCCGAATGGCCAAGTTCTCCGACAACGGATACTTCCGCACGTTGGATATGATTTTCAAGCCTGTTTAACTCTTCAGGAGCTCTCTCCTTTTTATCTGTTTGCATCCAATAGTGTACAGATAGCTTAGGGATAATTGGCTCAAGGACGACATGTGGAATACAAATATTCATCATTCCGCTCGTTTCACCAATTGTCGTATTTAACGAGATCACTACAACTGTTTCATTCGGCGACACCATTTGCAGAAATTGAGGATTGACCTCGAAATCCATTAGCTGAGGATCAATTTCTTCAATCGTGCTCCAGGCTTCCATATAATTCTCAAATGCTCGTTCAAAAGTGGTAGACATAATTTTTGTTTCAATTTCTGTTAAATTATCAACCTTATTTATACTCGAGCCTTTGCCGCCCATCATTCTGTCCATTAATGCGTAAGCAATATTGGGATTGACTTCCATCAGGATTCTTCCATCTAAAGGGGGCACCTCAAAAACATTTAATATCGTCATTTTCGGGATGGACCTAATAAACTCTTCATATGGAATCTGATCGGCTGATGCGACAGTAATTTGGACATAAGTTCTTAATTGTGCAGAGAAGAAAGTAGTTAACAGCCGTGCAAAATTTTCATGGATTCTAGTTAAACTTCTAATTTGATCCTTTGAAAAGCGCAGCGCCCTTTTAAAGTCATAGACCTTAACTTTTTTCTCAGTCTGCTCTTTTTTAAGCTCGTCTGCATCCATTTCACCTGTTGATAATGCAGAAAGGAGCGCATCTATTTCACTCTGTGATAAAACTTCACCTGACATGAAACCTCACCTCCAGCCTTTGACTATAAATTTTAATATTGTTGTTCTATTGGAGGAGATTTTCAGTAATATATACCTGTTCAACTTCACCTTTTTGCAAAATCGTATTGATTTTTCCCTTTAAATCCTCTTTTAGCTTTTTCTGACCCTCTTTACCCTGAATATCTTCAGCTGCCATTTCAGATAATTCTTGGATAATGATGTCCTTTACTTGAAAATCTCTTTTTTCTAGTTCCTCTTTTGCTTTTTTACTATCTGTTTGAATTTTAAATGAAATACGGATAAAATCATTGCTTGCTAAATTAGTTGTAATTTGCGGAACGTCAACAGATGCCTCTAATACTTCATCAATTGACGGTTCTTTCGGGCCAGAATTATCATTAAGCTGTTTAACAATAATAATCGCGACAGCTCCAACTAAGGCAATAGCCACAAGCAATATTAACATGATCATGACCAGCTTATTATTCTTCATTCTCTCTTTCTCCCATTTGCTGCTGCCCCAAAAGGCTGACAGATTGATAGAATTCCTTTACAAGCTTCGATACAGTATCCTCCGATTCTTTCACAACATACTTTCGGCCATTCGTTAACGTAATTGTTGTATCGGGAAAAGACTCTATCGTTTCAATAAACACTGCATTTAGTGTAAATGGTTTTCCATTTAGGCGACTAACTTTAATCAATGTTATGTTCAGGGCCTTAGGACGTTAAGCCTCAAGACCCTGTCCCTCCCTTACCTATCGTTTTAGGTTAACTAACTCTTGTAAAATCTCGTCTGAAGTTGTGATAATTCTTGTGTTTGCTTGGAAACCACGTTGGGCTGTGATCATTTCTGTGAACTCTTCGGAAAGGTCGACGTTTGACATTTCTAGGGCTCCGGATGCGATTGTGCCACGGCCTTCACCAGCTGCACCGACATTTGCTGGTCCAGAGCTAATTGTTTCTTGGAATAAGTTCCCGCCAGTTTTATTTAAGCCTGATGTATTGCTAAATTTAGCAATGGCTAGGCGGCCAAGAGTGGATATTTGTCCATTTGAATACACACCATTTATTTCTCCCATTGCACCAATGCTGAAGCTTTCAAGTTTTCCAGCTGTAAAGCCATTTGGAGCTGCCATAACAGATATGCCTGAACCAGCTGTACTTGTAAGTTCCTCTACAGATAGTGTTAAGTCTGTACCTGAAATAGTAGTCCCATCAGACAAGGTAATATCACCTGTTATTGTTGGGGGTGTGGTAGGATCAAGTGGGAATGTTATTACTAAATCTTCTGTTCCCGTTGTATCCTTACCAAAATATACATTCCAAGTTTGAGGTACAGTTGGATCTGAGTCAGGATCAGTATCTTTTTTATACTTTACATCAATGGTATGTTCTTTTCCCTTTGTATCTACTACCTTTACTTGTTGAGTAAAAACCTCATCCTTAAGTGTATTTGGATCTAAATTTCCTGCGATGTCAATTTTACTTGTCGTTGTGGCAGGTAATAACGCATTCACGTTAATTGTCACATTCCCATAAGTATTTGACACTTTTCCATCATTGACTTGGTAAGCTTGAACTTTATAACCATCACCATTAACTAGAGTCCCATTATCATCAAGATAAAAATTCCCAGCACGAGTATAAAATTCTGCATTTCCTTGTTTTACTACAAAGTATCCATCGCCTTCAATTGCTAAATCTTGTGGTCGATTTGTTGTTTGCAAGCTGGATCCAGTATGAATAGTATCAATAGTTGACAAGGATGACCCTAATCCAACCTGCATCGAGTTTTTACCACCACGGTTTTCAGTTGAAGCACTGGCTCCGGCAATAGTTTGGCTCATTGCATCTTTAAAAGTAACACGACCCTTTTTAAATCCTGCAGTATTTACGTTTGCGATGTTGTTGCCAATTACATCAAGCTTTGTTTGAAAGTTTCTAAGTCCACTTATCCCTGAATACATTGAACGTAGCATTAAATGATTGCTCCTTTCGTATATAGCTGCTTCTGTCAGTCCGCAGCTTTGGCTTCCTTTAACAGGTCCAGCCAATATTTATTGATCTAAAATAATAGTTCCATTAATATTCGTAAATATTTGTGTTCGGGCTTCGTCCCGATCCATTGCCGTGATCACTGTATTGTTTTTTGCGCTGACAATGAGCGCCGCATCTTTAAGCAATACGAGTGATTCATTTACACCCTTTTTTCTAGCTTCGAGAACTTTGTCTGCAATTTGCTTCCAGTGAGATTCATTAATCTGAATTCCTCTCTGGTGCATGCGATCCTGTGCGTGTTTACTCACTACTAATTTACCTTGGGGCTGAAGAGCCGTTTGTAGATGGGCGGCAAATTTTTGAGAGCTTTGCAATTCCGGCTTAAATGGTTTGGCCTTCGGGCTTATAACGGCTTTCGATTGAATCGGATGAAACATCATTTTATCCATTCAATCACCTTCTCATTATTCTATTTTTGTTATTTGCGAAGCAGTGATTGTAGTCTTTTCATCATCTAATTGAAACAGTGTTTTCCCATCTTTAAAGGAAACTGATTTTACTAATCCTGTTTTTTCTACTTTTTCTGCTAAGTATGTAACCGATTTTCCAATCATCATGCTCGCTTGAACCATCGAATTTTCTTTTGATGTTTCGTTGATTTGCGAAATATTGCCCGGTTCTAGTTTCGTTCCGTCATCAAGGATAAATAGGACATTATTATCCTTAAACTGAACGGATGCTACTCTCCCTTTTCCTTCCTCAATTACAGGAGTTCCACCCTGTTCTTTTGCTTCAGAAACTTTATGCCATGTAATGTCCTTGCCGACAAATTGGTTATAGGCAATTAATTGACTCTGCTCCTGGACCTTCACAAATTTATCCATTGACTTTCCCATATTCGTTATCTGCTCTAATGTTGAAAAAGTGGCCATTTGGGCAATAAAATCTTTATCCTGCATCGGATTCATTGGATCCTGGTTTTGGAGCTGGACCATTAATATTTTTAGAAAGTCATCTTTTCCTAAAATATCCGAGCCCGTTTTTCTCTGTTCTTTTTGATAGCTTGATAGCATTAAAGACGAATCAATCGTATTAGTCATGTTTATCACACCTACGCTTCTGTATTAAGAAGTGCTTCTTCGAATGAGTGGTTAAAATCTCCTGATTGTTTTTCTTGACGCTCTTCTTGCTGCTGTCTTTCCTGACCTTGATGTTGCCCTTCACGATTAAAACTGCGTTCCTGAGAAGTAAAAGCTTGAGAGATCTCAATTCTCTCCACTTGAATATTTTGCGATTGGAAGGCTTGTCTTAACCCGTTCAAATGCGACTCCATCATATCTTTTGCATTTGCGGTCGATGTAAGAATCCGGGCTATGATTGTTGAATCCTTCTGAATTAACTCTATTCTAAGTGATCCGAGATTTTCTGGATTTAACTTAAGGAATAGTCTTTGAGTCCCGCCGCTTTTCAATAATTGGCTTTTAGATAGAATGGATTCGAATTGCTCAATCAGCTGCTCGGCTGAAACAGGTCTGCCAGAACTTGATAGCATAGTTAACTGCTCAGGTTTGGATAATTGCTGAAATTGAATGAATCCTTGATGATTAACAGGCTCAGATTTATTCAATGCTTTTGCGATTTGTTCTCCCGCTTTATCAGTGCCCGATACAACTTTTCCATTCAACTCATTTACAAGAGTTTGAAATGTTTTCCTTACAAATTCACCTCTATCAGAGGAATTTGTACTATTTAATGCCGTTTCTAGCTTTTCAGAGATATTCTTCATAAATTCTTTTAACTTTAATTGATTACCTAAAGAATCCTCATGTGCAGATAACAGCTCAAAAAGTTTGATTGCTTTCATTGCTTGTCCAAAGTCTTTATTCGGTTCTATTTTCATATCTTGCTTTTGAATAGAAATAATTGATTGGATCATTGCAAGGACCATATCTATTTGGGAAACATCCTCATCACTTGGCTTTTCACTCTTTGCAGATGAACTAATATCATTGAAAAATTTACTTAGCAGTTCGTAAAGTTCATCAGTGGATAAATTTAATTCATTTTCTATTATTTTGATGACTTCCGTAGAACTAAGATTTGATCCATCAATTAGCTCAGCCCCATTTTCCAGTGCAAAAACATCTGCTGTCTGCAGAAATTGAAGTAAACTTTCAACCTCATCACTAGGTAAATTGTTTGAAGTATCCTTATCTTGTACAGGGTTTGTTGAATTCCCCATCAATCCTGCAACCAAAGCCCCAAATCCAGTTGGATTTTTGCTGATTGAACTAGAATTTCCGTTGTTGGATACAATCGTATTAATTGCTCCTAATCCGCTCATTTCCATTTTTTCACCCCCTTTCATTTAACTCTTTTACATTACGGAGAGTTTTCCAATTGATTTTCAGCGTTGGCTGTTAACAGCTCCGTATACCTAGCTGCATCTTCCGGATTCATTTTTTCCATAATAGCTGCTAGTGTATCAGCTTTAATGCTTGAAAGGATTTGTAAAGCTTCTTCCTCACCCATTTGTGAAAGTATCGGAGCAGCTTTCTTTGCTGAAATCGTTTCATAGGTTTTGATAATATCCTTAAATGCACGTTTGTTTTCATCTTTCATCGCTGTTAGTTCAAGAATTTCTTCTTCCAGACGTTCCTTTTCTAATTGCACTTGTGAAATTTCCTCGTCTTTATTCTCTATCTCCGTTTCAAGCTTAGAAATCTTCGCTTCCCGGTCTTTAATTTCCGCTTCAAGTTCAATCATTTTTGACTCTATGTCTTCGATGCTTTGGGAACCTTCTTCATTTAAGGCAGAAGATATAAACGGAATCTTCTGACCGTATTCCTTTGATAGTTCGAAAACATTAATCCCAAGAATAGTCATCACAATAAGAGCTACTGTAATAGCAAATAATAAAGGAATTAAGACCACAAATATGAAGCCTTGAAATTTTGATTGCTTTTTTTCTTCTAGTACTTTGTCCACTTTACCACCTAATTTCCCCGATACATATAATGCTGAATCGAGATATCATCCATTTGCCTTCCCTCTTGCAGCCTTACATCTTCAGCAAAATTCGTCATGTCTTTTTCTTTAATTTTCTCATATTTTTTTACTTCTACATTTTTCTCCAGCAGCCTTTCCTGCTGAAAATTCATGTGATTTCGTGCATTCATAACAATTTGCTGATAATGCTTGATCGTTCTTTCCAATTGATGAATAAAGTGCTGATGATGCCTAATTTCTTGTACTGGCAACCCGTTAACTAGCCTTGAAGATTGATAGTCTTCTAAATCCTCTTTTTTCTTAAGGAGTTCATACAATTTTTCAGCGGCTGTTTCAAATCTTTTGACTGATTGGTTATAAACGTTTAGTGCTTCATCCTTCTCTCTTTCTTTAATCGTAAGGATTTTTTCAAATTTGAATTGGTATTGCATGAAAATTAATCTCCTTTCCCTAAAAGGCTATTTAATTGGTAAACACTTTCTTGAAAAGTTATTTTTTCATGCGTTCCCTGCTTTAAGAAGGAAATAATATTAGGATAGAGCCTTATAGCTTCATCAATTTCGCTGGATGACCCTTTTTTATATGCTCCGATATTAATTAAATCTTCGGCATTCATATAAGTACTCAATGCCTCTCGTAATTTCTCAGCTGCTCGTATATGTTCTGGTGGAACGATATTATTCATTACCCTGCTGACGCTTTTCAGCACATTAACCGCCGGATATTGACCTTTATTAGCAAGAGCGCGATCAAGAACAAAGTGACCATCCAATATCCCGCGGACTGTATCAGCAATGGGTTCATTCATATCATCACCATCTACTAAAACAGTATAAAATGCTGTAATGGATCCTTTTTCATTTGTACCAGTTCTTTCGAGAAGCTTTGGCAAAATAGCAAAAACAGAAGGGGTATATCCTTTTGTTGTCGGGGGCTCACCTATTGCAAGTCCAACTTCCCTTTGCGCCATCGCCACCCTTGTGACCGAATCCATCATCATCATGACATTTAGACCCTTATCGCGAAAATATTCGGCAATGGCTGTTGCTGTATAGGCCCCCTTAATTCTCATTAATGCTGGTTGATCAGACGTTGCGACAACGACAATAGAACGGCTTAAGCCTTCTGGACCAAGGTCACGCTCAATAAATTCACGCACTTCCCTGCCACGCTCTCCAATTAAGGCAATTACGTTTAAATCTGCAGTTGTATTCCTGGCAACCATGCCTAGCAGAGTACTCTTCCCTACACCACTTCCTGCAAAAATCCCAACCCGCTGTCCGATTCCAACAGTTAATAAACTATCGATCATCCGAACTCCGACTTCCATAGCAGAAGAAATAGGCGGTCTTTGGAGCGGATTGGGCGGAGCCTGCTCAGTTGGCGCAGAAGAAAGTCCTTTCGGCAATGGGGTTCCATCAAGAGGCTGCCCCATCGAGTCAATGACTGAGCCGATCAGCTGAGCCCCAACTTTTATTTCCAATGGCCTTGATGTCGCTTCTACCAGGCTGCCAGGCGAAATATCATTAATAGTTGTATATGGCATCAAAATAACTTCTTCGTTTTTAAAACCGACTACTTCCGCCTGAATGGTTCTTTTTCGATTATTGCCTACATGAATATAGCAAACATCGCCAATCGAGCTTTCAGGTGGTCCCTGGGACTCAATCATTAAACCTACTACTCTCTTTACTCTTCCATAGCGTTTAAAGGAGTCTAGCTGATCAATTTGCTCAATGACATCCAAAAGCTTCATTCCTGCTCACCCTCTAGCATTTCAATAAGCTTTCGTTTTATTTCTTCTAGCTGACTATCAATACTGGCATCAATTCTCCCATTTACCGATTCAATGATGCAGCTTGATACTGCTAATTCATCATCTGGATAAATAAATAAATCTATTTCTTTTGGAAAAATCATTTTTAGTTCTTCCTTATTTGAAAGAAGAAAATCATAGTGTCTTGGATGAACATGCAATTGAACCTCTTGATTGTCCCTTGCTTCTTTTAGCGCCCGTCTGACAATAAGTAAAAATTCTTCCTCATTCTCTTCGATCGTTTTCCCTAATATCTTTTGGGCTACTTTGATCCCAATCTCAAGTATTTCTCTTTCTGAAGATTCAACATGGCTTCGGTAGTCTTTTTTGGACGATTCTACGATATCATGTGCTGATTGAATGACTTCATGGTATTCTACATATCCTTTTTCTCGGCCTTCTGTTAATCCTGCTTCGAATCCGGTTTGATGTGCTTCTCCAGCCATTCTTTCTTTTTCTTGCTCAAAGGCTTGAATATTTTCATCTAGCTGCTGACGAATCAATTCCGCTTCATGTCTTGAGCTGTTTAATATTTCTTCAGCTTTCCTATGCGCCTCTTCAATCAGTGATTGCACTTGTTCTTCCATATTTATTGTAGCTGAAACGAATTCATCTTCTAGAACTTCCGGTTTAAAAACCTTGATTGCGATGACTTTTTTGTCGTTTTGGACAGGATTAACTAAAGGCGGCACTCCTTTGATTAACCTAGACAATGATATCATCTCCTCCACCGCGGGCAACGACGATTTCTCCAGCTTCCTCTAGGCGGCGGATAATGGCAACAATCCGTGATTGGGCCTCTTCTACATCTCGAAGTCTAACTGGCCCCATATATTCCATCTCGTCTTTAAACGTTTCAACCATACGCTTAGACATATTTTTGAAAATAATTTCCTTAACTTCATCGCTTGAAACTTTAAGTGAAAGCATAAGATCTTCACTTTCACAATCGCGGATAACTCGCTGTATTGCGCGGTTATCGAGGGTAACAATATCCTCGAATACAAACATTCTTTTCTTAATTTCTTCCGCAAGCTCTGGATCCTGAATTTCTAAAGCATCCAAAATTGTCCGCTCAGTAGAACGGTCAACCCCATTTAAGACGTCAACGACTGCTTCAATTCCGCCAGTTTGTGTATAGTCCTGTGTAACAGTTGCTGAAAGTTTTCTTTCGAGTATTTGTTCCACTTCATTAATAATTTCTGGCGCTGTGCTATCCATGACGGCAATTCTTTTAGCAATATCTGCTTGCATTTCCTGCGGAAGCTCCGATAGGATTTGCCCTGCCTGAGCGGCATCCAAATACGATAATATTAATGCTATCGTTTGCGGATGCTCATTTTGGATAAAGTTAAGGATTTGAGCCGGGTCTGCTTTCCTTGCAAAGTCGAAAGGTCTCACCTGCAAGGAAGACGTTAGCCTATTAATGATAACAGCTGCCTGCTCATTCCCAAGTGCTTTTTCTAAAACCGTTTTTGCATACCCAATACCGCCTTGGGAGATATAATCCTGAGCTAACGCGATATTGTGAAATTCCTCTACGACTTCTTCTTTTGCCAGTGAATCAACTTTTTTGACACCAGAGATTTCTAAGGTTAATTTTTCTATTTCTTCTTCACTTAAATGCTTATATACAGATGATGCAACATCAGGTCCAAGTGATATTAGAAGTATGGCCGCTTTTTGCTTACCCGATAGCTCTTTTTGATCTTTCTTTGCCATTACCCATACCCCCTAATCTTCAGCAATCCAAGTACGCAGAAGCTTTGCAAAATCCTCTGGCTTTTCCTTTGCCATTTTTTCAAGCTGTTTTTTGCGCATTGTGCTTTCTGTCTCGTGCTCCTCATTAACGTCCGGAACATGAATGACTTCCTCAACTTCTAATAGTTCCTGTTCTTCTGCTTTTTGTTTTCTTCTTGCCCTAATAAATAAGAAGATTAGTAGAACGATTATGGCAAGAAGCACACCAGCTACAATGTAAGCCCATAGTGGCAGAACTTGCTTAACATCATTAGGGAATTCTACTTTTCCTTTAAATGGCTGAACTGAAACGACAACTTTGTCATTAATCGCTTCATCCGTTAATTCTTCTGATCCTGCTTTTTTATCGATTGTCGTACGAACAATCGTGGCAAGAATCTTGGTTATATCATCTACTCTTTCCTGAGGAAGAGAAGCTGGATCCTCTGGCTGTGGCGGCTCAACCATGACTTGTATGCCTAAATCTCTTACTTTATATGGGCTCTCAACTATTTCTTTGCGAATTTTATTTACTTCATTATTTATCGTTTCTTCGATTTTTTCATAATCACCATTTGCCCCATTTCCTTCTAAATAAGAAGAACCCGGAACATCTGCAGGATCCTCAGCAGCAGCAAGGCCACCTGCTTGATCTGCATTTCCTGTAAAGGTTTCCGTTATTTTTTGGGCGCTAATAGCAATGCCGGCCATATTTTCTTCGTCTACTGGAGTGACTAGATTTTCCTCTCTGTTCTCCTGTGTAAAATCAACATCAGCCGTCACAGACACAACAACTTTGTCATGTCCCATTAGTGTGCCTAACATTCCTTGTACTTGGCGCTGCACATCTCGCTCAATTTGCTTTTTAATTTCATGTTGTTCGGCAAATGTTGAGCCAGGTGTAGAATTTTGATTATTTTTTAAATCAAAGTACTCAAAGAATTGATTAGTAATGACGATATTATCAGTAGGCAGATTAGGAATACTTTTTGATACTAAATGATACAGTGCTTGAATTTGAGATTCTTCAAATTGATAACCTGATTTTGTATTTAAAACAATAGAAGCTGATGCTTCTTCAGAAGGATCTTTAACAAAAATTCCTTTTTCGGGGAGGTTAATCATGACCTTTGCGTCAGTAACCCCTTCAATCCCTCTTATTAAATTTGCTAATTCTGTTTGCATTGTATCTAATTTGATCATTTTAAATTCATTTTCCGTTGTACCTATACCAGCGTTCTGACTGAAAAATGAATAATCGATATTACCAGATTTCGGTATCCCCTCAGCTGCAAGTTCAACTTTAAGTGTATCTACTACTTCCTCTGGCACTTTAATCGTAGTTCCACCGTCTGCTATTTCTGATTTAATGCCTCTGCCGTCTAAACTCTCTTTAATAGTCCCTGTTTCAGAGGGTGTAAGATTGCTATAAAGCGGAACTAATGTAGTCCTAGTCGCTAATAACGATGCACCTGTAACAATTATGATAAATAAAAGGACGGAACCAAAAAGCAGAACCTTCTGCTTTTTGGTTCGACTTTGCCAAAATCCTTGGATATTTTCTTTATATTTCCGAAACGATTCTTTCATTTCAATCCCCCGGTTATTCTGTCTCACTCTTTGGCAGCTAATAACCGCAAAACAGAAGTTTTTAGCTTTAAAATTGTTTTTGTATGTATGAAACCAATGAATCTATTACACTTGCATTCGCATAGTCTCTTGATAGGCTTCAATGACTTTATTGCGAATTTCAAGTGTTGCCTGCAATGTAACACTCGCTTTTTGAGAGGCAATCATGACTTGATGCAAATCAACATTTTCACCTTTTACGAGTTTTTCAGTCATTTTGTCTGATTCATTTTGGAGCTTATTTAATTCTTGAATTGAATTTTTTAGTACGGACGCAAAACTCTTGTGAGCTTCGAATGGTGTATATGTATGAGTCTGTTTAGTTTCCTGTGGCCTTAAAATATTGCTAACAGAAGGGAATCCGACATTATTCATTTATTCTGCTCCTCTATTTTCCAATTTCTAATGCTTTCATTAACATGCTTTTGGAAGCATTAAGAACGGTCACGTTCGCTTCATATGATCTTGTTGCACTTATTAGGTCTACCATTTCCCGCAAAGGGTCAACATTCGGCAGCTCAACGTATCCTTCATCATTTGCATCCGGATGCTCTGGATTATAAACGAGCTTAAACGGTGTTTCGTCTTCAATAATTCTTGTAGCCTTCACTCCATTACCGGCACTAGAACGATTCATTGCGTTATTTAGAAAGTTGGAGAACTGCCCTTCTTTCGGTTCAAGTACGACCGATTTACGGCGATAGGGCTGCCATTCGCCATTAACTAGCTTTCCTCTCGTTGATTCCGCATTCGCCATATTCGATGAGATGACATCCATTCTTAATCTTTGTGCTGTTAAAGCAGAAGCAGAATTATTCATGCTATGAAAAATGGACATGTCTACTTACCTCCCCTTATAACAGTCTGCAAGCTTGAAAACTTACCGCTAATTCGGTCTATAAGTGCATTGTAATAAATTTGGTTTCCGGCTAAGTCTGTCATTTCCTTATCAATATCCACGCTATTACCGTTATGATTATAAGACACGTTTTTCCGATTAATGATTCCCGCATTCGAAAGCGGACTGCTTTTAAAGGAAAAATGTCTTTGATCGGTCCGATTAGCTTCTATTGATCGGTTAACTGCCGTTTCCAATGATTGCTTAAAGCTAACCTCTTTTGCTTTATATCCAGGAGTTGCTTCATTTGCTATATTTTGTGATATAACTTTTTGTTTTAGAGAAGAATAATTTAGACCATTTTCAATAGTCGTAATTGAATTAGAAAATAACTTCATAAACGCACCTCATTATTGCTATTTTCAATGTCAAACCACAATCCGTTTAATATGTAGAATTTTGAAGAAAAAGAAACTTATATGTCGCTTACCTTTTATTGTAATGAAAATGAAATAATATGTCTATCATACTTGGGTTACTTTTAACATGACCTTCTTCCCATTTTTCATTATAAAAAAAGAAACCTCTTTGCGAAACAGCAAATCACTGTAAATAATTACAATTTATCGAACAAAAATCTGATCGTTTTTTTATTTTTTCAGGTAAAAAAGTCCTGAGTTTTATTAAATGATAAATTGTAACAAAAATAAAGCAAATTTTCATTTTACTTAAAATTTGTAAAAAATATGTANNAGTTCAAATAAAAACTTATCATTCAGAACCTTAATATAGGTTCCTTTCATTCCAAGTGATCTGGATTCAATCACTCCTGCGCTTTCTAATTTGCGTAAAGCGTTAACGATTACTGATCTTGTAATCCCTACGCGGTCTGCAATTTTCGAAGCTACGAGCAAGCCTTCACTGCCATTTAGTTCTTCAAAAATATGCTCAATTGCTTCTAATTCACTGTAAGAAAGCGAACTAATGGCCATTTGTACAACTGCTTTACTGCGGGCTTCTTCTTCGATTTCCTCTGCTTTTTCACGTAAGATTTCCATACCAACCACTGTAGCTCCATATTCGGCCAAAATAAAATCATCGTCATGGAATTGTCCATTCAATCTTGCAAGAATTAACGTACCAAGACGTTCCCCGCCTCCGTTAATTGGAACAATTGTTGTTAATCCTGTGCTGAAAAGATCTTTGTTTTCTACAGGGAAAGCTGTATATTCGCTTTCTACGTCAAGATTAGGTGATGTCTCCTGAATATTAAATAGATTATTCGTATATTCTTCAGGGAATTGACGATCTGCAAGCATTTGCTTCATACGATCATTTTCAATTTGCTGGTTAACTGCAAAGCCTAGTAATTTTCCGCGTCGACTAAGTACAAAAATATTAGCCGTTATGACATCACTTAATGTTTCTGCCATTTCTTTAAAGTTAACGGGTCTGCCAGCTGCTTTTTGCAGCATCGCATTAATTTTTCTAGTTCTTGATAATAAATCCATTAGTTTTTCCTCCATTTTGCTTAACAAAAAAGCTTATTCTATTTTATCTTGAAATAATAAAAATTATTTGTCTATCTATTCACATATAACTTAACAAAAACTTTACAATATAAATTGGCTTAAATCTTTGTTCCGCGAAATTGCACCTAATTTCTCTTCAACATATTGAGGAGTAATCGATATCTTTTCCATCGTTACATCTGGCGCTTCGAAAGATAAATCTTCAAGCAGCTTTTCCATTATCGTGTGAAGACGTCGCGCTCCAATATTGTCGGTATTTTGATTCACTTCAAAGGCAAATTCAGCAATCCTACGAATAGCATCGTCAGAAAATTCAATTTGTATACCTTCAGTTTCCAATAAAGCTTGATATTGTTTAATAAGGGCATTATCAGGCTCAACTAAGATGTTAAAGAAATCCTCAACGGTTAGCTTCGTTAATTCTACACGGATTGGAAAACGCCCTTGCAGCTCCGGAATTAAATCTGAAGGCTTCGCCATATGAAACGCTCCAGCTGCCATAAACAGAACGTGATCAGTTTTTACTGTGCCATATTTGGTTACGACTGTAGACCCTTCTACAACTGGAAGAATATCTCTTTGGACACCTTCTCGTGATACATCTGCAGATGATCCTCCGTTATTGCGGCTTGCAATTTTATCAATTTCATCAATAAATATGATGCCGGACTGCTCAGCACGAAAAACAGCTTCTTGAGTCACTTCGTCCATATCTATTAATTTTTGCGCTTCCTCATTTGTTAATACATTTCTTGCTTCACTTACAGTCAGTTTTCTTTTCTTCCGGCGCTTAGGCATTAACCCGCTTAATGCATCCTGCATATTCATGCCCATTTGTTCCATTCCAGAACCTTGCAGCATGTCAAACATGGATGGAGGCTGTTCCTCTAGCTCTACAGTAATGAATTCATTTTCAAGTTCACCTAAGGCTAGTTTTTCTTTCACTACCTTGCGTTTTGCTTGAATATTCATATCATCTGAAGTTGTTGAATCTTGATCTGACTGATCATTGCCTCCACCAAATAGCATTTCCAGTGGATTCTTATAATTTACAGTCTTTTTATTTGAAGGAACTAACAATTCTACTATGATCCGATTGGCACTGTCTTCTGCACGTTCCTTCACGCTATTCATCTTTTCTTCCTTAACGAGTCTTACAGATGTTTCTACAAGGTCTCTAACCATTGATTCAACATCTCTTCCAACATATCCGACTTCTGTAAATTTAGTCGCTTCCACTTTAATAAAAGGAGCCCCGACTAACTTTGCCATTCGGCGGGCAATTTCAGTTTTTCCAACACCCGTAGGTCCAATCATTAATATGTTTTTAGGACTAATTTCATCACGGAGCTTATCTTCTAGTAATCCACGGCGATATCTGTTTCTTAATGCTACAGCTACTGCCTTTTTTGCATCCTTTTGGCCAATAATAAATTGATCAAGTTTTTCAACAATTTGACGGGGTGTTAAATCCGTTCCTTTAACCATCAGTCAGCTCACCATCCCTTAAAGTTCTTCTACTACAATATTGTGATTCGTGTAAACACAAATTTCAGCTGCCATTTCAAGAGAGGCTTTTGCAATTTCTTTTGCAGTTAAATGATCCCCAGCGTAACGTTTTAATGACCTTCCTGCTGCAAGTGCATAATGTCCGCCGGAGCCGATTGCCAATATCCCATCATCAGGTTCAATAACCTCACCGGTGCCAGAAATAAGCAGGAGGTTTTCCGCGTTCATGACAATAAGCATTGCTTCAAGCTTACGCAATATCTTATCGCTTCTCCATTGTTTAGCTAGCTCCACAGCGGCTCGCTGCAAATTTCCATTGTATTCTTCAAGCTTGCCTTCAAACATTTCAAATAACGTGAAGGCATCTGCAACTGAACCTGCAAAGCCGGCAATTACCTTCCCATTAAATAGCTTCCTAACCTTACGTGCAGTGTGTTTCATGACTACCGCATTTCCAAAGGTCACTTGACCGTCTCCAGCCATTGCGCAATTCCCCTTGTGATGCACAGCGAAAATAGTTGTTGCATGAAATTGAGACATTCTTATATCCTCCTTTGCCGTTTATACGTAAACTAAAGCTTTGATTTACAAATTCAAGTTTTCGTAAATCTGTATCTTAAGCTCTTGGATGGTGTGCTAAATAAGAATTTCTTAAATATTCGCCAGTAACATGCGTATATACTTGTGTTGATGATAAAAAGGCATGGCCTAACAATTCCTGGACGGTTCTCATATCCGCTCCATTAGATAGTAAATGTGTGGCAAACGAATGTCTTAGCATATGTGGATGAATTTTGCCATTTAAAGACGATTGTTCAATTAGTTTACTAAGGATATGCCTTATCCCTCGAGGCGTTAATGGTCTCCCTCTGCTATTCAGAAATAAATAATCATTCGGAGCTTCTTTTGTTAGCAAGCTTCTGCGACCGTTATTTATGTAATATTCCAAAGCATCATGTGCAAAGCTGCCAAAAGGGATATACCTTTGCTTGTTTCCCTTTCCATGAACCAAAACAGTTGATAAGTACATATCAATATCTTTTAATTGAATATTGCTGCATTCGCCTACGCGCATACCAGTAGCATATAGAAGCTCTAATAACGCTTTATTTCTTTGCCCTAATATCGTTTCCGTTTCACATGCATTAAATAACTCTTCCAATTCTTCCTCATAAAAAAATTCCGGAAGCTTTTTTTCAAGCCTTGGAATGGAAGCTAGGGCAAAAGGGTTTTCACTAACTATTTTCTCCCTGACAAGGAATCTAAAAAAACTTCGCAAACAAGAAATTTTTCTAGCCACCGATTTTCTTGCAAATTTTCTTTCATAAAGCTTTGTAAGATAAATACGGACATCAGAATACTTTACATCCTGCAAATTGTTAATTGCTTGTTCATTTGTGAACAAAAAGAATTCGTTAATATCCTGTTGATAATACTCAATAGTATATTGTGAATAGTTTTTTTCAATTTGTAAATATTCAATAAACATCTTTAACGAATTGTTCACATTTTGGTCCATTCATTATCACCTCACAAGGGCTTCTAAATAGTATCATATTTTAGAAGCCCTTGCAATTAAATTCCCTCACTTTTCACAAAGTTCTGAATTGTTTCTAACGCTCGGTTTGCATGCTGTTCGTTACGTTCTTTTTTTCCTCTAATTTTAACAGGAAGTTCAGGCAGCAACCCAAAGTTAGCATTCATTGGCTGAAAGCTTTTCTCGTTAGCTGATGTGATATATCTTGCCATACTTCCAATGACCGTTTCATGCGGAAATTCTACAAGATCCTCACCATTAAGCAATCTGGCTGCATTTATTCCTGCTACCAATCCGCTCGCAGCAGATTCAACATAGCCTTCAACACCAGTCATTTGTCCTGCAAAAAATAAATCTTCTCTGTTAATGAATTGATACGTGGGCTTCAATACCTTCGGGGAGTTAATAAAAGTATTACGATGCATAACCCCATAGCGGATAATTTCAGCATTTTCTAATCCCGGTATTAATTGAATAACCTCTTTTTGCGGACCCCATTTTAAGTGAGTTTGAAACCCAACAATATTATATAGTGTTCCTGCTGCATCATCTTGACGAAGCTGAACTACTGCATATGGTCTTTTTCCCGTTTTTGGATCCTCTAAACCAACTGGTTTCATCGGACCAAAAAGCATTGTTTTCTTTCCTCTGTTTGCCATAACCTCAATTGGCATACACCCTTCAAAAAAGATTTCTTTTTCGAATTCTTTTAATGGAACGGTTTCAGCGCTAATTAAGGCTTCGTAAAATTTATTGAATTCTTCCTCTGTCATCGGGCAGTTTAAATAGGCGGCTTCTCCTTTGTCATAGCGTGATTTAAGGTAAACCTTATCCATATTAATCGATTCTTTTTCAATAATTGGTGCTGCCGCATCATAGAAATATAAGTATTCCTCACCTGACAATTCCTTAAGCTTCAAAGATAATGATTCACTTGTTAATGGTCCTGTAGAGATGATAGTAGTACCATCAGGAATATTAGTAACTTCTTCTTGAATGACAGTCACATTGGGATGATTTTTCACTTTATCCGTTACTCGTGCCGCAAAGTCATGGCGATCAACAGCCAATGCCCCTCCAGCAGGCACAGCACTAGCATCAGCTGACTCAATAATAATTGAATTTAATTTTCGCATCTCTTCTTTTAGAACTCCTACCGCATTCGTAAGCGTATTTGCACGAAGCGAATTGCTGCATACGAGTTCCGCGAATTTATCTGTGTGATGAGCAGGTGTTTGCTTCACAGGTCTCATCTCATAAAGCCTAACATGAATCCCTCTATTAGCAAGTTGCCATGCAGCTTCACTTCCAGCTAACCCAGCACCTATAACATTTACTGTTTTATCCTTCATTTTCTGACCTCCACGTTTCAAAAACATAGCTATCTTACTTTACACCTAATCGATATCATTTTGCAATTAAACAATACACAGATTTATGATTTTTTCTATTATCATTCCCTAAATATCCTAAAATGAGGAAGATTTCAGTCCCCATAAGAAAAGAGTGAGCCAATAGCCCACCCTTAACCTTGCTTCTCTTCCTTGTAATCACATTCGATGCATTGAACTTGAACACCTTTTTTCAGCTTCTTTTCTATAAGAAGATTCTCGCATTTTGGACAGCTGCGCGGTAAAGGCTTATCCCAAGAAATAAAGTCACATTCAGGGAAACGGTCACAGCCATAAAAAATTCGCCGTTTTTTACTCTTTCTCTCTATAATATTTCCTTCTTTACACTTCGGACATGTAACGCCAATCTCTTTAACAATTGGTTTTGTATTTCTGCAATCAGGGAAATTGCTGCAAGCCATAAATTTTCCGTAGCGACCCATTTTAAAGACCATTGGGTTTCCACATTGTTCACAATCTTCTCCTGCAGGCTCATCCTTAATTTCGATCTCTTGCATTTCTTTTTCTGCTATTTCTAGATGTTTTTCAAAATTAACGTAAAAATTATTGATAATTTCTATCCAATTTACCTTTCCTTCTTCAATATAATCCAGATCTTTTTCCATCTTTGCGGTAAATTCAACATCTAGAATATTCGGGAAAAATTCAAACATTAACTCATGAACAATTTCTCCAAGCTCAGTTGGGATAAATCGCTTATTATCTAACGCTACATATCCGCGCTTTTGAATGGTATCCAGAGTAGGCGCAAATGTGGAAGGGCGTCCAATCCCACGCTCTTCAAGTGTTTTTACTAATCGTGCTTCAGTATACCTTGGCGGAGGCTGCGTGAAATGCTGTTTCGGATCAATATCCTTTTTAATGACCTCATCACCCTCTTTAAGGTCAGGAAGCATTTTATCTTTTTCCTCAGCCTGATCATCAGTGCCTTCTACATACACTTTCATAAACCCAGGGAATTTCACCTTAGATCCCGTAGCTCTAAAAATAACATCGCCATTCATTAAGTCTACACTCATCGTATCCATAACGGCTGAAGCCATCTGACTTGCCACAAATCGCTCCCAAATTAACCTGTACAATCGCAGCTGATCTCTTGAGAGAAATTCTTTTAAACTGGCTGGCTCTTTCGTTACACTTGTCGGTCGAATAGCCTCATGGGCATCTTGCGTATTCGATTTCTTTTTCTCTTTCTTTTTATCCACCTGCAGAAAATCCTTGCCATAAGCTTCTTCGATAAATTGGGAAGCCTCTCCTTGAGCAACTTCTGAAATTCGAGTAGAATCCGTTCTCATATACGTAATTAACCCGACTGTTCCCTCTTTGCCAAGGTCGATTCCTTCATAAAGCTGCTGAGCAAGCATCATTGTTTTTTTCGCCCGGAAATTTAATTTTCTTGCTGCTTCCTGCTGAAGTGACGAAGTAGTAAATGGAGCAGCAGGATTCCTTTTACGTTCTTTTTTAGTAACTGATGTTACTTTAAATTTGTTCCCATTCATCTTACTTAATACAAGCTGAACATCATCTTTTGATTTTAAATCAAGCCTGTTAGTCCCTATTCCATAGAAAGATGCTTCAAAGCTGTCTTTTCCTTTTAGGAAATCGCCTTCAATGGACCAATACTCCTCAGGTTCAAAAGCTTTAATTTCTTTTTCCCTGTCAATAATTAAACGAACTGCTACAGATTGTACTCTGCCGGCACTTAAGCCCTTTTTTACTTTTTTCCATAATAAAGGGCTAATATTATATCCAACGAGCCTGTCAAGCAGCCGTCGCGCTTGCTGGGAATCAACGAGGTCCATATTAATAGGTCTTGGATGTTTAAACGATTCTTTAATCGCATCCTTCGTTATTTCATTAAAGACAACTCGGCAATCAGATGAAATATCCATATTAAGGCTGTGTGCCAAGTGCCAGGCAATAGCCTCTCCCTCACGGTCGGGGTCAGCTGCGAGATAAATTTTCTTTGCCTTTTTTGCTGCTGTTTTTAACTCCTTCAATACTGGGCCTTTTCCGCGTATTGTAATGTATTTCGGCTCGTACTGATTTTCTATGTCAACACCCATCTGACTTTTCGGAAGATCTCTAACATGTCCCATGGATGCTCTAACTTTATATTTTTTTCCAAGATAACGCTCAATCGTTTTCGCCTTTGCCGGCGACTCAACGATTACTAAAAACTCAGACATCAATAGTCCTCCTTAAGAGGGGATTTTAAAAGAAATATCAACTATTATTGTACAACAGTTTCATCTTTGTCAAACATTATTATCCAATTTAAAACGGTTTCATTAATTTATTAACGATTTATTATGGAATTTATCATTCTTAATTTCGAACGTCTGTTGCACAATGTATAACAGTTCCGAATTAAATTCAAGCCTTTTGAATAAAATCAGAAAAAAT
>NZ_JBALPC010000001.1:107609-137970 GCF_036965225.1 Bacillus sp. JJ1474
TCTATTATATCTTCCGAAGATTTGACAAGCTTTGCCCCTTGTTGAATTAGCTCGTTCGTGCCAGCTGAATATGGACTAAAGATATTCCCTGGAAGGGCAAAGACTTCCCTTCCCTCCTGAACTGCATAGTTAGCCGTAATTAATGAGCCGCTCTTACTCTTAGCTTGTACAACGAATGTACCTTTGCAAATCCCGCTAATGATTCTGTTCCTCATAGGGAATTGCCATTTCATTGGTCTCGTAATAGGCGGATACTCTGAAAGGATTAATTGGTTTTTCATCATTTTAATAGAAAGTTCTCTATTCTCCTGCGGATAAATGTTGTACAATCCCCCCGCAATGACACCGATTGTTTTTCCCTTTAAATGAATGGCAGTTTCGTGGGCTATCTTATCAATTCCCGCTGCCAGCCCGCTTACAATCACAATTTTATTTTCAATTAATTTAGGAAAGAACCTTTGAATAGCACCTTCCCCATAGTCATTATACTGCCTTGAGCCAACAACTGCTAAATGCAAATGATTTTTCAGTAATGATAGATCGCCTTTCCCATAGAGGACCCAAGGGGGCTGATAAATTTCCTTTAATAATTCTGGGTATTCATCATCAAATATTGTAATCATGCTAATGCCATTTAATTGATACTGGCTAATTTGTTGAGGGATAAAATCTGAATGAAGATCATGAAGAATGGTAGAAGCAGTAGTGGTGTTTGTATTCTGGAGAAAAAGATCATGGAGAGTAAGGTTGTAAAGCCGCTTAAGCTCTGGATCAGCCTTTAAAATATTTAATATGGTTTTCCATCCTATCCCCCTGCAGTGGTGTAAATGAATTAATCTAAATTTAAAATCGTCCATTGGAAGCCTCCTAATCATAAATATTGCTCATGCAGAATAGCCCCCCTAAAAAAGGGGGGTCTGCATGAAGTTTTAGCTAATTTTCATTAGCGGATTAATGTGTTTTACACTTCTCATAAAGCCCTTTTTCTTTAAGGACTTTAATTAATGTTTCTCCCATTACAGATGGGGTCTCAGCAACTTCAATTCCACATTCATTCATGACGCGGATCTTTTCGTCAGCTGTTCCTTTTCCGCCTGAAATGATAGCCCCAGCATGTCCCATACGCTTTCCTGGAGGTGCAGTACGTCCGCCGATAAAGCCGACAACAGGTTTCGTCATATTCGCTTTAACCCACTCTGCAGCTTCTTCTTCAGCTGTTCCGCCGATTTCACCGATCATGATAACCGCATAAGTTTCTGGGTCTTCGTTAAAAGCTTTCAGAACATCGATGAAGTTTGTTCCGTTAACAGGGTCTCCGCCAATACCAACCGCGGTCGTTTGACCGATACCTGCTTGAGTTAACTGATGAACGGCTTCATATGTTAATGTTCCAGAACGTGAAACAACGCCCACATGACCTTTTTTATGGATATAGCCTGGCATAATTCCAATTTTGCACTCATCAGCAGTAATAACTCCAGGACAGTTAGGACCAACTAGACGAGTTTTCTTGCCTTCCATATATCGTTTAACCTTCACCATATCTAGTACAGGAATATGCTCTGTTATACAAATAGCAAGGTCAAGCTCAGCGTCAACAGCTTCTAGGATTGCATCTGCAGCAAATGGAGCAGGAACATAGATAACTGAAGCCGTTGCTCCAGTAGCTTTAACAGCTTCTTGAACAGTATTAAATACTGGTACACCTTCTACTTCAGAACCGCCTTTACCAGGAGATGTTCCTCCGACAATTTTTGTACCGTATTCTAACATTTGTTTTGTATGAAATAGTGCTGTAGAACCTGTAATTCCTTGCACCATAACTTTTGTATCTTTGTTAATAAATACACTCACGATTATTCCCCTTTCTGGTTTTCAGGTACACCGCTGTTTAAAGCTTAATAGCTTTCAGATGGTTTAGGTCATTACCCTACTAATGAAACGATTTTTTGTGCGCCGTCAGCCATAGAGTCAGCTGCAACAATATCAATGTCAGACTCAGCAAGAATTTTCTTACCTAAATCCACATTCGTACCTTCTAAGCGAACAACTAAAGGCACTTGTAAACCTACTTGTTTTGCAGCCTCTACTACACCTGTTGCGATTACATCACATTTCATTATTCCGCCAAAGATATTAACAAAAATACCTTTAACATTCTTATCAGAAAGGATGATTTTAAATGCTTCCGTTACCTTTTCTGCTGTAGCACCGCCGCCAACATCAAGGAAGTTAGCAGGATCTCCACCATAATGCTTAATGATATCCATCGTTGCCATTGCTAATCCAGCACCGTTTACCATACAGCCGATATTTCCATCTAATGAAATATAGCTTAGATCGTATTTAGATGCTTCGATTTCCTTTGGATCCTCTTCATCAAGATCACGATATTCTAAAATATCTTTTTGACGGTAAATCGCATTGCTGTCAAAGTTTAATTTTGCATCTAATGCCATTACCTTTCCATCACCAGTAACAACTAATGGGTTAATTTCAGCAATAGAACAATCCTTTTCAATATAAGCTGTATATAACCCCATCATGAATTTAACCGCTTGGTTAACAAGCTCTTTCGGAATATTGATGTTAAAGGCAATACGGCGAGCTTGGAAAGCTGTTAAACCGATAACCGGATCAATTTCTTCTTTGAAGATTTTTTCTGGTGTTTTTTCAGCAACTTCTTCGATTTCAGTTCCGCCTTCTTCAGAAGCCATTAATACAACGCGTGAAGTTGCACGGTCTAAAACTAAACCAATATAGTATTCTTTCTTTATGTCACAGCCTTCTTCAATAAGCAGGCGCTTAACTTCTTTACCCTCTGGACCCGTTTGATGAGTAACAAGTGTTTTCCCTAAAATTTCATTTGCATATGTACGAACTTCATCTATATTTTTTGCGACTTTTACACCGCCAGCTTTACCGCGTCCCCCTGCATGAATTTGTGCTTTAACTACACAAACCTCTGTACCTAATTTCTTTGCGGCTTCCACTGCTTCTTCAACTGTAAAAGCAACGATCCCATTTGGAACTGATACCCCATATTGTCTGAGGACCTCTTTCCCTTGGTACTCATGTATATTCATTTCCATCCTCCTAATTGGTCAATCGTAAAATAGACTGCGATACCATTTTATATAATGACACATTCCTTGTCCACCATTATTAACAAAATATTATCTTTATTAAATTTTATTTTTTCCCGCCTCTTTATCAGCTTTATAGATAAATGCAAAAACCTCAGCAACTGCTTCATATAATTCCTCAGGAATTTGCTCGTTAATATTAAGCTTTCCTAAAAGTTCTAACAAAGATGGGTCTTCTTGGACAGGTATATCATGCTCACTCGCTTTTGCAAGTATACTTTCTGCTATTAATCCTTTTCCCTTCGCGGAAACATATGGCGCATCCACACCATTCTTATCGTAAGTCAATGCTACAGCTTCTTTACTATGCACATTATTTTGTTTTCTCATATCCGAAAATCAACCCCGTTATATTGATTTGGCAGCCTTAAGCCGGATAAGTTTTTTTTCTTTTCAATATGATTGCTCTTTTTATCTATTGGTTTTTCAAAATGAATAGTGGAAAGGTGATATTTAATGTCTTGTAATCTTTCCTTTAAATACGGGATATAAATTTGAGCCAGGTTTTTTAAATCTTCACGATCATTTACTACGGAAATTGAAATGACCCTATTTTGAACATGTAAATCGACAATTGTTTCCTTTAAATTTTCAAGATTTAAATAAAATAAAACTCGGCAAAAATTAGGATCTATCTGACCATTTTCGGTTTTTCTTCCGCTCCATTGCATCGTCAAATCTGTCCTTTTATCCAAAAAGGTCAATGGTATTTGAAAGATTAATTGCTGGATGGGACCAGCCTCCTGCGAGAGTACCTGATACCCTGTAATTTTGTTTAATAGTTTCTCGGCAGTATTTTGAACGGGACCAGCTGCTTCCTCACTTAATAGATGCATTAGAATCGGTTTGAGAGTCTCCAATTTATTAATATTGAATGGCTCATTGTCTTTTATTAGCTTTATCATTTCATTTTCGTATGAAAATCCTATCGTTTTAATAGCGGTCTTTAATTCATCCTTTATGAATTGTGTATGTGACACCTCGTTGCTATGAAATAATGAAGACGTGGTTTTGCTTTCAGATAAACGAAGCTGATCGAGAATTAAGCTCAGCCGTTTGGAAGCATCGGATAACTCACCTTTTTTAAATATAGATTGAAGTTTGTCTAACAATGAGGAAATGGGTTCATCCTCTTGGATTGCGTATAAGGAATTTAACACATTTTTTGTAAAGGGTAACTGCTTTGACAAAACTGCATCAATAATCTTCAATCCGTCCAGCAATGTTTTGTCTTTTAGCCAGTCAGTTGCTGTATGCATCGTTTCTTTCGTTATTGGGAGTTGTTTATTTTGAAAGAATTCCAGTAAGGCAGTATTCTCTTTTGAATTTGAGAGAGCAAGTTCTTTTAATACATTTCCACTAGCAGATACATTTCCATTTCCGCCATTTCCCTCCAGCACTTTCAGGTGCACTTTCCCTTCACCTGACTGTACTTGAAACCAATGTCGCTCATGAACCGATAATGGAACTTCGAGCTGGGCGATTACTTTATTAGCCCCAACTAAAACCTCAGCAATCTGATTCGGAAATAACTTCATGACCTTACCGCTAACGATTTGCCCTGGCCTTAAAGTTAAAGCAAGATTGTCACTTAATTGATTCTGATTTAATAGAGTTTGAACAAAATTTAGAGGCTGCAAATTTTCACCTTCTTATTTCTCTTGTCCTATATAATTCTTTACTGGTGCAAAGCTTTTTCGGTGATGAGGAGTGATACCAAACATTTGAATGGCTGATAAATGTTCTTTTGTCCCGTATCCCATATTTGTAGAAAAGCCGTAAACGGGATATTCCCTTCCTAAATCAACCATTAATCGGTCACGAGTCACTTTGGCAATAATGGAGGCAGCTGCAATTGATATACTTTTGCCGTCCCCCTTAATAATTGCTTCCTCTGGATACGGTGTACTTAGTTTAACAGCATCTATAAGAAGAAAGTCAGGTTTAACCTTCAAACCTGAAATAGCCGCATGCATAGCTTTTTTCGAAGCTTCATAAATATTAATCCGGTCAATTTCTTCCGAATTAATCATTCCCACATGATAGTCTAATGCCGATTCTATAATATTCTCATAATATTCAATCCGTTTTTGTTCTGATAGCTTCTTAGAATCATCAAGCCCAGGCAAATAGAAGTCAGACGGTAGAATAACGGCAGCTGCAATAACAGGACCAGCCAAAGGACCTCGACCTACCTCGTCAACCCCAGCAATCTGAATAAAGCCTTCAGATCGATATTTTTTTTCATAGTATGTCATTTGAACATATTTTTCATAGGCTTTAACTTCTTTATCTTTTTTGTTATGCCATTTTTTTAATAGCTGTTGTACGCCTTTTCGTTCATCCTTTTCGAGCATTTTCACAAATGAGCTATGAAGATCCTTTTCATTTGCAAGCCGTTTCTCTATCTCTCGTATGTTTAGTTTCTCCATGTTGATTCCCCTTTATTTCCATAATCTATGTATCGGCCTTTTTCAGAAAATATTAAAGCCCTCTCTGTTAAAGGAAGGGCCGTGAGTTATTTATGGAATTTTTATTCATTTTCTTCCGTTTGTTCTGCTGCCAAGTCTTTAGGCTCCTCTAAGGAAATATATCCCCACTTTTCGGTTCGAAACTCCCTAATAACGAGTTCAGTTACTTTATCATAGTCAATTTCTCCGCCAGCCATTAAGCAGCCTCGAAGTTTTCCTATTTCATTAAATAATTCTACAATATCTTCAGGAATCTCATTTAGCTTATAACGATCCTTCAGCCGATCAGGGTATTTCTGCTCGAGAAATCTTAATGCATAAATAGCAATATCCTGTAAGTTTAATATCGTATCCTTAATGGCTCCTGTAAGAGCCAGCTTTAAACCGACTTGTTGATCTTCGAATTTAGGCCATAGAATTCCTGGTGTATCTAAGAGCTCTAATTCCTTCCCGACCTTTATCCACTGCTGGGCCTTAGTAACTCCTGGTGTGTTGCCAGTTTTTGCAATATTCTTTTTCGCCAGCCTATTAATTAAAGTTGATTTTCCAGCATTAGGGATCCCTACAATCATGGCACGAATAGCCCTCGGTTTTACCCCTTTTGCCTTCATTCGGTCAAATTTTTCTTTCAGAATATCTTGAGAGGCGGCCACGATTTCCTTCATGCCTTGTCCTGCCTGCGAATTAATGGCAAGTGCTCTCGTTCCTTCGTCCTGAAAATGTTTGATCCATTGCTTTGTCACTTCTTTGTCGGCCATATCAGCCTTGTTTAAAAGGACAATCCGCGGCTTATGCTGAATAATCTCATCAATCATCGGATTACGAGAAGAGTATGGGATTCTGGCATCTACCAATTCAAAAATAATATCGACTAGCTTTAGTTTTTCTGTAACTTGTCTGCGGGCTTTTGCCATATGTCCCGGAAACCATTGAATCGTCATAACTTATACCTCTTTCAAAATTGAATTGCAGATTATTTTACAATTCGAATGTCTTCTATTGGCCAATAAATAATACCTGTATTGCCTAATACCTTTTCCATTGGCACTGTCCCAATATGACGGCTGTCCTTGCTGTATCTACGGTTATCTCCCATAACAAACAGATGGCCTTCTGGAACCGTCTCTTGGCCAATCTTTTCTTGAAGCGTAAATGGTTCTGTTAGTGGTCCGTCAATGATTTGTTGCTTATACTCATCTAAATAAGGTTCATTATACGGTTTTCCGTTAACATAAAGAACATCATCCTTGTATTCAATGCGATCTCCCGGCAGCCCAATTACCCTCTTAATGTAGTCTTTATTTTCCGGTGCATGAAAAACAATAATATCAAAACGGTCTGGCTTTCCAACCTTATAGCTAAATTTATTTACAATCATCCGATCTTGATCATGCAAGGTTGGCATCATAGATAATCCATCTACCACTATAGGAGCGAATAAAAAGTATCGAATAATGGCCGCTAATAAAACTGCAATTACTAACGCTTTAGACCATTCCCATAATTCATTTTTCTTCTTTGTCATTATTTCCCCACCAATCTCAGTAAAAATCTATAGGCTGTCCTATCAACTGAGGGCACTTTTGTACCCACATTTTTATTGTACAAAAATCCTTATCAACATTCACACTTTGGACCCTATGTCATTATTATTTAACAATTATGTAATATTATAAGCTAAGAAAAAGGAGCTTGTAGTTACAAGCTCCTTCCTTTTTCTTAGATTATCGGATTTCTTTAATACGAGCTTTTTTACCACGTAGGTTACGTAGGTAGTAAAGTTTCGCACGGCGTACTTTACCGCGGCGAAGAACTTCAAGCTTCGCAATCTTTGGTGTGTGAACAGGGAATGTACGCTCTACGCCTACACCGTAAGAGATCTTACGAACTGTGAAAGTTTCGCTAATTCCACCACCACGACGCTTAATCACGACTCCTTCGTAAACCTGAATACGCTCACGAGTTCCCTCAACAATACTTACGTGTACACGTACAGTATCACCAGGACGGAACGCAGGAACATCAGAACGAAGTTGTTCTTTTGTGATTTCTTCGATTAATTTATGCATCGTTTTCAACTCCTTCCAACAGACGCTCATGCACATCTTTTCTTCTACATTGCAGCGGAACATCTTTATAGGACAAAAAACTGAAATAGTCCAGCCTAAGTCACAAAGAGTATTCTATCATAAATAAGGTCCAACTTCAATGTTATTTCTGTTCATTTTTTATTTCTTCCAGCCATTTTTTTTGCACATCAGTTAAATGAATATGTTCTAATAAATCTGGCCTGCGAGTGAATGTTCTTCTTAATGATTCCTTCGTTCTCCATTCATCAATTAAGCGATGATTGCCTGAAATTAAAATATCTGGCACTTTCATTCCTCTGAAGTCAGCAGGCCGGGTATAATGCGGATGCTCAAGAAGGCCTGTACTAAAAGAATCCTTGCGGTGGGATTCCTCATTTCCAAGGACACCAGGAAGGAGACGAACTACACTGTCAATAACTACCATAGCTCCGAGTTCCCCACCAGTTAGGACAAAATCACCGATGGATATTTCATCCGTCACCACATGCTCACGAATCCTCTCATCATAACCTTCGTAATGGCCGCAAACAAAAATAAGATGATCCAACCCTGCGAGCTCTTCTGCCTTTTTCTGAGTGTATCTTTCCCCTTGCGGACAGAGAAGGATGACTCTTGGATTGGATTTGCCTTTCTCACGTAAATCTGCAACAGCATCAAAAATCGGCTGTGGCTTTAACACCATTCCTGCACCGCCGCCATAAGGATAGTCATCTACGGTTTGATGCTTATTATCAGCATACTCCCTAAAGTTAACGACATTATATTCAACAGCATTATTTTCTGCTGCTTTTTTTAAAATAGAATGGCCAAAGACTCCATTAAACATTTCGGGAAAAAGTGTTAGAACATCGATTTTCATCATGATAGCAGTCCTTCAATTGGATCAATTATGACCATCTTTGCATTCACATTAACCTCTTTTACAACCGATTCAATATATGGAATTAGAATTTCCTTGCCGCCTTTGCCTTTTATTACCCATACATCATTTGCTCCTGGCGAGAGAACTTCACTGATTTTCCCAATTTCTTCGCCATCTATCGTGGTTACGATGCAGCCGATAATTTCATGGTAATAAAATTCATCCTCATCTAAAGCACCAAGCTGGCTCTCTGGAACCTTTAAAATTCCACCTTTCATGTTTTCAACTTGATTAATATTGTTGTAGCCATCAAAGGTAACTAAATCGAAGTTTTTATGTGTTCGATGCGATTTAACGGTTAATTCAAGAGGGCTCTTAGATTGAGGCATAAATAAAAATAATCGATTCCCAGACTTATATCTTTCATCTGCAAAATCAGTCTTTGAAATGATTCTCACTTCTCCTCTAATGCCATGGGTGTTCACTATTTTTCCAACATTAAACCATTTTTCCAATTGCCTTCACCTCTAACGTATGTCCTGAACGATTCCGTCTTTAATAATGATTGTTTTTCCGCTTTGAATATCTTCCCAGCGATCTCCAATTTCAATATCAATAATGGCATTGACTTCTTTTTCTTTAAGTTCGCTTCCTAGTGGTAGTATATGTAATTGTTCAATTTGAAAATCGAGAAGCTTAATCTTTTCCTTGCGCGTTTGAATTTCTTTCTCAAATTGCTTCTTTAAATTGGCTGCATTGAATTTTTTAGACTTTTCTTGTTTTTTCATCTCGAATCGAAGCTGATCGCATTCTTTTTGGAACTGCAGCTTGTTAGAGTGATATTTATTTAATAGTTCACTTTTACTATTTTCGGTAAGAACTTGTTTAACCACGACAGATTGAATGATTTTCATCTTTAATGCCTCCTAAGGCTTTAATCGTGCATTAGTTCTGAATAAGTGACTGAAGAATCATGTAATTGGCAAAAAGGAGGGGACCTAAAGGGACCCCTCCTTTTTGCTAATTAAGCATGGCATAAAATCTGCCAATACTTTCGTATGTTTCAGTTATAGCGCTTAGAGAAGCATTATTCACTGATTTCTAGAAAAACCTTTTTCTGCTGTGATGATCCTGCTGCATAAACAACAGTTCGTATTGCTTTCGCAACGCGCCCTTGCTTCCCAATTACTTTCCCCATGTCATTCTTGTTGACAGAAAGCTGATAGGTTACGCGGTTGTCTTCTTCAAGTACATTCACATGCACTTCGTCCGGAAAATCAACAAGGGGCTTAACAATCGTTTCGATAAGCTCTTTCATCTTATTAGAAATTACTTGCCGTTTTTAGCGTTATGGAATTTCTCCATAATGCCTTGCTTAGAGAATAAGTTACGAACAGTGTCAGATGGTTTTGCACCAGTTTGAAGCCATTTAAGAGCAAGCTCTTCATTAATATCAACGATAGCTGGCTCAGTAACTGGATTGTAAGTTCCTACTGTTTCAATGAAACGTCCATCACGTGGTGAACGAGAATCAGCTACAACGATACGATAGAAAGGAGATTTCTTTGCTCCCATACGTTTTAAACGAATTTTTACTGCCATAATTTAAAGCACCTCCGAATAGTTTCACACAAGATAGTATATTATCAGATATTCAATAAGTTTGTAAAGGGTTTTTTCTTTACAGCATAAGAAAAAGTTTCATTTTGATTAAAAAGGATTAAATGGAAGTTTAAATCCGCCCTTTTTCTTCCCTTTTTGCTGCATTCCTGACATTTGCTTCATCATTTTCTTCATATCTTCAAATTGCTTCAGCAAACGGTTTACTTCAGGTACAGTTGTACCGCTTCCCTTTGCTATTCGCTTCCGACGGCTTGCATTAATCGTTTCTGGATGAATTTTCTCATCCTTTGTCATCGATCTAATAATGGCTTCAACCTGTGAAATTTGCTTTTCATCAACCTGAAGCTTATCTAAGCCTTTCATTTTGCTGGCTCCAGGAAGCATTTTCAGCAATTCATCCAATGGCCCCATACTGCGAACCTGGCTTAATTGCTCTAAAAAGTCATCAAACGTTAAGGAAGCTGTGCGCATTTTTTGCTGCATTTCTTTCGCTTTTTCTTCATCAACGTTCGCCTGGGCTTTTTCAATAAGAGTAAGAACATCACCCATGCCTAAAATTCTTGATGCCATTCTTTCAGGATGGAATGGCTCAAGCGCATCCAATTTCTCACCTAAACCAACAAATTTAATAGGAGTATTCGTGACGGAGCGAATAGATAGAGCAGCTCCTCCACGAGTATCACCATCAAGCTTTGTCAGTACGACACCAGTTAATCCAAGCAGCTCATTAAAGCTTTGCGCTACATTAACAGCGTCTTGACCTGTCATTGCATCAACGACTAGGAAGATCTCATCTGGTTTAGACAACTCTTTAATTTGCTTAAGCTCATCCATCAACGCTTCATCAACATGTAATCGTCCCGCCGTGTCAATCAAGACATAATCATGATGATCTTCCTTTGCCTTTGCAATGGCTTGCTTAGCTATTTCGACAGGGCTCACCTTGTCTCCTAATGAAAAAACAGGCATACTTAGCTGTTTCCCAAGAGTTTCGAGCTGCTTAATAGCAGCTGGACGATAAATATCAGCTGCAACCAGCAATGGGTTTCGGTTGTACTTCTTACGAAGCAAGTTCGCAAGCTTACCAGTTGTAGTGGTTTTACCTGCCCCTTGTAAACCAACCATCATAATGACAGTCGGCGGACGGTTAGAGACAGCAATTTTGCTTTGCTCGCCACCCATTAACAGAGTCAATTCTTCTTTAACGACTTTAACAACCTGCTGCCCTGGTGTTAAGCTCTTTAACACTTCTTGCCCGACAGCCCGTTCACTTACTTTTTTGACAAATTCTTTGACGACCTTAAAGTTAACGTCTGCTTCTAATAATGCAAGACGAACATCTCGCATCATTTCTTTTACATCCGCTTCATTTACTTTCCCTTTGCCGCGGATCTTCTGGATTGTATTCTGCAGTCGGTCGGCTAATCCTTCAAATGCCATGTTGCCGCCTCCTAATCTAATTTCTCAAGCTCAGCAATCATTGAATCCATTACCTTTTGAAACTCGGGATTTTCTTTAAGAATATCCTTCATGCTTGCAATCAGCTTACTTCGCTCTTGAAATTTTTGAAATAATAACAGCTTTTCTTCATACTCTTCAAGCATTGCTTCGGTGCGTTTAATATTGTCGTAAACTGCTTGACGACTGACATCATACTCCTCTGCAATCTCTCCAAGCGAAAAATCATCCAGGTAATAAAGGGACATATAGCTTCGTTGCTTAGGAGTCAACAACGATTGATAAAAATCATAAAGATAATTCATTCTCGTTGTCTTTTCTAACATCCCTACTCCCCCTTGTTAAGTGAAAAGCCTTTACAAACATAGTTTACCTAGGACATTTAAATATGTCAAGAAATTATCTTTACATTCCGAATTAGTCAAAAGTAAACTTGTAAATATTGTCTTAATAGCCATAATCTTTAATTCTTCCGTTTTTTTGCTTCAAGCAGCCTCTTCATTCTTTCAGCACGTTCTTCTGCTGAAGCTTGAACCTCTTTTTGTACTTTCTTCGTCCTAATTTGTTTCATTTTATCATTTGTTTGCGGGTTCTTCACCGATTTTTCTTCAATATTAACAGTGGGCTCCTCCTTAATAGGAAATGCCTGTTTTATTTTTTCTTTACTATCCAAACTGCTTCCCCGTTTTTCCAATTTCGTTTTTCTATTGTGACTGAATATAGTAATTAACCCAAATCGTCTGATTGCGATATCGATAAAAAATAGCAAAAAGGCAGCTAGAATTAACCATTGACTTATTGGCTGCTTCTCATATTTTTTGGACAATAGGGGCCTAAAGGTTTCCTTTTCGGTCACTAAAGCTTTTCCCCCGGTCTTTTTAGCTAATTCCGTAAGAAGGGCTTCATTCGGACCATTGATTAAATACTCATCTGAATATGGAACAGTGAATCCAGTTTGATAAGTATGAATTGATCCGTCTTGATTTGTTTGCTTTACACTTAGAAAAAACATACCTGACGAATTTGGCATAGAAAGCTCGTATTTTCCTGGAGCCACAAGCTTTGTATTCGTATTAAGGACTTCCCCGCTCTCTGAAACGAGAGAAGCTTCAATTGGCAAAGTCTGGTTTGTTGCTGATTCTAATGTTAGAATCGGATTGCCATCTTCCTTAGAAAATTGAATTCGATATGGCTCGCTTTCATACTGAGGAAGAGTCTTTGTCACAAGCTGATTAATAAATAGCGGCCAGTTTTCCCAGCGAGCCCAGTCACCTGACCATTTTCCTGAAAAATCAGATGTAAAGGCAATCGTATACCCCATACCATATTGCCATTCCGCAACGATCGGATCTTCCTTTTCACTTAAAATAGGCACCTGTGCTCGGCCCTTTGATGTTGTGGCAATGTATGCGTTCATATTCGGAACCCCATCCTGAAATAATTTTGACCAGTCAGGAAAGGGCTGGATACTAGGAAAAAAAGGATTGTCCTCAATATATGTTCTAGTTGCCATGACAGTTTCACGTGAGAGAATGCTTGGGATCACCGAAGAATCTGTCACATCATAGAAACGGCCAGATCCCATATTGGCTAAATCCTCTAGGAGACCTCGATCAGCATCGCTTCCTAACGCTACTGTTGACAGGGTAATATTTTTTTCCTTTCCCCTTTCAATTAATCCCTCATAATCACCCCCGGGCGCTTGACCATCCGTCAGCAGGATAATATGCTTTCGCTGCAGCCTCAGATCCTCTAGCTCCTGAAAAGCGAGCTCCAAAGAAGAATAAATTTCAGTTCCGCCGCCTGGTGTAACAGATCGAATTTGATCGGCCGCTTTTTTCTTATCTTTTAAGGGCTTTGTTTCAACAATTACCCAAGGACGGTCATCAAAAGCAATAAAGCCAAGGGTATCCTCTTCCCGCAATAATTCTACAGATCTTGCCGCTGCTTCTTTTGCGAGTTCAAGCTTTGATCCTGCCATACTTCCAGACCGATCCATTACAATCATCAGACCGAGAGAAGGCATCTCTTGTTTCCCTTTAAGATCCATATCTACAGGCAAAAGCTTTTCGATAGGTGTTTTAAAGTACCCTCCTAGACCAAAGCTTTCCTCCCCTCCTGCCATCACAAAGCCAGTACCAAATTCCTTTACTGCTTTCTCAATCATATTCATCTGGCTCTCTGTAATGACGGTTGCTGGTACGTTATTGAAAATAATAGCTTGGTACTGAAGATAGCTTGATAGTGAAGTCGGAAGTTTTTCCGGCGAAATAGTTTCAGCCTCTACTCCAGAATTACTTAAAATAGCTTCTAAACTGCCGCCATCTTTTCCTTGAACAATTAATATTTTAGGTGTCCCTTTAACGTTTGTAACAGAATGCATCATATTATTTTCTATAAAAGTATCGTTTTCGGCAGCAATCTCACCCTTATATACTGTAAGTCCCGATGTATCCGCTTTGTGAGTAAAAGTATAGACATTCTTTCCTTCCTTCACATGAACGATCTCTTTGAGAATTTCTTGATTATTTACTGAGAGCCGAATGACGGCATTTTTATCAGCGTTGCTATCAATGATAAAGGAAACTAGTGCCTCCTCACCTTTATACAGTGAAGGAGGAACATTTATCTCAGATAATGACATATCTTCCCCGACATGATTTTTTAACAGAACATAATCAAGTTCAATATTGCGATTTTTAAGAAGATTAGCCGCCTCCTCACTGTTCCCTATCGTCTCATTTCCATCCGATAGCAGCACGATTCTGCCGCTGGAATTAGGAGGAATTAATGATGCTGCAAACTGCATTCCAGCTTCTATATTTGTTTCACCATCATCGATCTCGCTATTAAATTGCTGAACCGGATTCTTTCTGATTCCAGTATTTTGTTCCAGTGAAACATTTTCACCAAAAGTGACTACAGCGAAAGAATCATCCTGTTGCTTATCCATGACACTCTTTTCAATCCATTCAAGAAGCTGGTGGTCAGATTGGCTGACACTTGCAGAACGGTCAGCTAGAAAAACAACCGTTTCGCCCTTTGCTGGAAGTAATATTTGCGGGACCGTTAAGGCAAAAATTAATAGAGCAAATATAGTCAGTCTAATACTTGCTATCCAATAGGATTCCTTGGAATGAATTTGATTTTTATGCTTAAGGTATAGATAGACTGCCAATACTGCAGGAATTAGCAGCAAAAATAGAATGGGATAATTAAACTCTATGCCCACGCCTGAATACCTCCCATTCTAAAGCAATAAAACATAAAGCTATCAAGGCAAGCCAAAACCAAAGTTTATCATTCGGGTTTTCCCTTTTCCCATTCTCTTGAGCTTGCTGCTCATTGAAATGAAAAGCTAGCTCCGTCATTGGATGTTTCTCCCGATCGTCAAGCAGGACTGAAAAATAGAATATTTTATTTCCTGAAACAGCCTGATAGGTGCCTGGCTCAATAGGTGCTTTAAAGCTTTCCTTCGTTAAATCCAAAGAAAATAAATTCTTATCTTCGTTATTGAAAATTTCGATGCTGTGATTTCCTTGACTAATGTTCAACCATTTTTCCTCACCTGGTCCAAAGTAACCTAGAAAGTCTGTCTGCTTCGAAAGCCACTCGTATGCGTTATATAGAAAAATTGGAAAGCTTGGCTGAAGTGGCCAATCAGAATCCGATAATGAAAAGTTTACGATGATGATGGGGTAGCCATTTACTTGTCCCCTTTGGATTAATGGCAGATTGCCGCTTCTTAAAATCGTTTCCCAATCACCCTGTAATTCCTTCGATGCTGCATCAATATATATTTTTCCATAATCAACATATTGAAGCAGCCGATCATCTTTCGCTGCCAACGGTTCAGACAGCTTTATTTTGTCATTGTTTGTATTGAAAAAAATTATTGGCTGTTCGAGTTGTTTTGGCAACTCGGTGCCTTCCGACAAGAGGATTCCTTGGACATGGTCAGCATTACCTGTACTTGTTTGCAGCAGCTCCGCCCCGATTGTTTGAAAACCTTTTATTGCAAATGGGTTTACCTCTCCTACTGTATATACCTTTGGATTACTTTCTGTATAAATTGAGGTTGAGAAATTATCCGCTTCATATCCATCTTGAGTTAAGATCATTGCTTCGTAATATGGCTTCTCAGGCAGGGAAGGAATCTGCACGACATATTGCTGCTCCCCTTCGATAGTAAACTTTTGTTCGAAAAGCTCATCTCCTTCACTTTTCACTATAAAATCAATTTCCGTCTTTTCATTTGATTGATTTTCAATTAAAGCAACACCAGTAATATGTCCATCAACAGGTGCAACCCCAAATGAAACAAGTGAAGCATTGTTGACATCCTCCCCGATATTATGAACCTCAACATATTGATCCTTCATAGCCTCTTCAACATTTGACTTCGTAACTCCGTCTGAAAAAATATGGATGGACGTATCCTTTTCAGTAGAAAGCGAGGCTGCTAGGTTCATTGCTTTATCCATCTGCTCATGCTCATAGGTCAATTGCAAGCTATTGACTAGCTTTTTTATGACAGCAGCATTCCTTTCATGGCTTAAAAGAATTTCCGGCTTTTTCCCCGCTTTTATCAAGGTGACCTCCTGCCCTTCAAGCTTTTCTACTAAATTAAGCATTTTCTGCTTTGCTATATCAAAGCGGCTGCTTTTTTCAAATTTAGCTGACATAGAGGCTGAAGAATCAATAATCATGATGACATGATCCCCCTTTATAACGTTCTCAAACCAAAACGGTCGGACAAGTGAAAACATTAACAGTAGAAGGGCTAACAGCTGGAGCCAAAATAATAAGTTTTGCTGAAGCTTCTTAAGCCAAGGAGATGCTTGCCACTCATTTAAAACTTGTTCCCAAAGAAAGTTAGAGGAAACAGATTTCTCCACATATTGCTTCCGGAAAAAATAAAATAATATGACGGCAGCTATAAAAACACTTAATAGAAAAAACCACGGATTTAAAAATTGCATAGCTTCACCTCAGTTGATTAACCCTTTCCCGGAAAAATCATGAAATAATATGGATTGTATATCCCGGTTATCACTTGCGAGTACATACTGTCCGCCAAATTTCCGGCATAAACCTTCTAAATTTCGATTATGCTCTTGGATTCGTTTTTCGTATTCTACTATGATGGACGGACTCATGCTGACATTCACAATTGAATCTGTTTCAACATCAATTAATTTCATATCCCCTGAAAATCGAGGAGAAATTTCTTCACTGCTAAGTACTTGTATAAACCAGACTTCTTGCTTATAGGCTGCTAATTTTTTCAGCAAATTTTCTATTTCGTTTAAAGGCTCTAGACCGTCCGTAATAATAATTGAAAGCTGCTGCGTTTTTACAATTGATTTATTCAAGTTCTTAATAAACTCTCCGGTCCTTTCGGCTTCATCCAGCTGGAGAATTTCTAAAAACGTTCGCCTGCTATAGACAGCCCCCTTCCTCTTAACAGGATGGATGCCTCTTGATGAAACAGGAGTAAAAAACAGTCTGTCTTCACTATTTAACACAATAAAACTTAGTGCTGCTCCTAAATACTTAGCTAGTTCCCATTTTTTACTTATTTTTCTCATTGAGGAGGTTGCATCAAGATAAATAGCAATAGACAGTTCCTGTTCGTCTAGATACCTTTTAATATAATGCTTTTGTGTTCTTCCGTAGACATTCCAATCAATTTGACGAACATCGTCACCAGGCTGATATGCCCTAAAATCCGAGAATTCTAAAGAAGACCCAAACTTGCTAGATTGTCTTGAGCCTTTATGGAAGCCTCGCTTTTTCGTCTTAACCATTAATCTCTTTTTCTGTAATTTACTAATGAGCGCATGCTGATTGTTCATTATCCTCTTGCTCCCTGTCCAAGATTATCTAGTATATGTTCGATAATCTCATCAGCCGTCATGCCATTTGCCTCCCCTTCGAAGTTTAAAATGAGGCGATGTCTTAATACTGGCTTAGCCACATGCTTAATATCACCAATAGAAACATGATATCTTCCTAAGGAAATGGCTCTTGCTTTAGCTAGGCTAATTAAGCTTTGAAGACCACGTGGCCCGCTTCCATACTGAACGAATTGCTTTACTAATTCTGGTGCTTCCTCGGAATCGGAGTGTGTAGCTGAAATTATATTTACAGCATAATCAATAATGTCTTCTGAAACTAATACCTCTTTAGTCAGCTGCTGAAGTACTATGACATCCTGTACTTTAGCCATTTTTTCAAATTGGACAGTTTCCGTTCCTGTCGTTCGTAAAACAATTTCTTTAAGCTCCTCTTTAGACGGATAATGAACTTGCACTTTACAAGTAAAACGATCAGTTTGAGCCTCCGGCAAAGGATAAGTCCCTTCCATATCAATTGGATTTTGCGTTGCCAATACGAAAAACGGGTTTTCCATACGTTTTGTTTCACCCATAATGGTAACGGTTTTTTCCCCCATCGCTTCCAGCAGGGCACTTTGTGTTTTTGGGGTGGCTCTGTTAATTTCATCAGCCAAAACTATATTTGCAAATAATGGTCCTTTATGAAAAACAAAATTTTGTCTTCCTGCTTCATCTGGCTGAAGAAGCATCGTTCCTGTAATATCGGATGGCATAATATCTGGTGTAAATTGAATACGGGAAAATTGCAGATCCATGCATTCAGATATCGTTTTGATCAGCATTGTTTTTCCTAATCCAGGAAGCCCTTCTAATAGCACATGGCCACCAGCTAATATGCTCCATAGTACTTGATCTATTACCTCATTTTGGCCGACAATAAATGATTGGATTTCATCTTTGACTTTTGAGATTGTTTCGGCAGCAAAGGTAAATTGCTGTTCCTTTTCTGTTGTTGAAGTCATTTTTGTCACTCCTTGTTTGGATCTATATTTGTAAAGTAATTTTTAACGATTTCCTCTAA
The DNA here is from genome assembly GCF_036965225.1 of Bacillus sp. JJ1474. Lineage (NCBI taxonomy): Bacteria > Bacillati > Bacillota > Bacilli > Caryophanales > Bacillaceae > Bacillus > Bacillus sp. JJ1474. The sequence continues at coordinate 126,181 of NZ_JBALPC010000001.1, forward strand.
ATCGGCTGGTAGTTTGTACCGGTCCGTACTTTGCCGGTATGCATGTTCATATGTTTTAAATACCTCGTCATAAGGTTTGATAGACCCTTTTAGGACTGGTCCAGAACCTTCTGTTTGCTCGACCGGGCTCCCTTCTCCAAGACCGCCTTTATCTGTTTCGATATTTGTCTGACCGTCTAAATGATCAGGGATTGTAAGCAACTCACGAGAGCCTTGCCCTTTGCCAGCTCCCAAACCGCCAGAACCGCTGCCACTTCCTGAACCAGAACCGCCAGAGCCAGAACCGCTGCCATTTCCTGAACCGCTTCCTGCTCCATTACCCTGTCCACTCCCTGAACTGTTTCCGCCAGACGGTCCTTGAGGGTTTTGGCCAGGCTGCTGTCCATTGCTACTTTGTCCACTTGGCTGACTTCCTGAAGGATTAGCTCCAGTACTAGGTTGACCTGAAGGGGCGAAGGCAAGCTCACCGGGAGGAATCCCATTTGAAGCCATTTGATTTTGCATCGCTAATCCTGTTTTTTGTAAAGCCTGCTGTGCAGCGGCTAGCTGGGCTAGAAATTCCTCAGAATTAAGTGCACTTTCAATCTGTTCCATTAATTTAGCAAGTTCCTCTTCAGTGAGCTGGCGATCATTTTCGGCTAATTGATTAAAGGCCATCTTCTGTTCTTCTGTAAGGCCATTCCATTTTTCATTTAACTTAGCCAATTCCTTTTCAATGGCTTTTAAGTTTTTTTCATTTAGGAGCTTTTCTAAATCCGACAATCCATTATTTTTTAATTCATTCTTCCAGTTTTCAAGTGCCATTTGTTTTTCTTTTTCTTTCAGAGCCTTTAATTCTAATTCCTTTTTCTGTTTAGCTAGCTCTTTTAATGCTTCCTCTGCAGATTTCTTTTCTGCCATTTTATCTGCTGCTTCCTGTAGAGCTTTTTTCACTTCTGGATCTTTTTCCTTTTTGATTTCTTCCTTTAGTTTTTTTTCAGCCTCTGCTACAAGCTTGATTTCCTTCTCCTTCTGCTTTGCCAGATTAATGTTTTCATTCGGAGAAACAAATAGAAATATAGCTGCTGCTGTGAATGCGAGACTTAAAAACAGCCATTTAGGATAAAAAAAATGTTTTTTTCTCTTATAAACCATTTCACTTGTGTTCTTCATGTGCTTAACAGCATCAGATAACTGAAGGGCAGCAATGACTCCTTGTGTTTTTAAGAAGCTGTATGCTGTCAAAACCCGATCATCTTGTACAAAATGGTTATAAATGATGGCGGCTTCGTATTTTTTTGGACGTTTTCTCCAAATACGAATGATAAAAATGATAAAAAGTGTAAGCATAATAGAAAGGAAATAATAGTTAACAAAAGGAATAACAATAAATCTTGCCAGCACTAGCAGAAAAAGGGACAGAGCTCCTGCAAATACAAGCAGAAGCTGAACCTCCTTTATGATTAACTGAACGAGTAGCTGTTTCTGTATGGGCCTCAACAGTTTTTCAAATTGTTTGCGATCCTCCATTGGTTTCATTCCTTATCTGTTCATCCCTTTTTCATATTAGGACGCAGTTTTTTAATACTAATGAAAACAGCACCGATAATGATGACTGTATACGATAGTAAATAAGAGATCCATAAAGGGAATTTAATCCCTGTTGTATTCGTAATTTCCCTTGAAATTTCAGGCTCAAAAGTACTTAGCAGAATGATTGGCGGATTTAGCATCGCCGCAAAATAAGCTAATGGGCTTGTTGACGGTGTTCCAGTGTATCCATAGCGATTAGCGAATTGCATAAATACAAGCGCCAAAAATGCAGTTCCGCCTGCTAAAAATAATGTAACACCATAAGCGGTCACCATCGAAACAATCGTTTTCCTAATAAGTGTTGATAATAGTACACCTACACTGCCAAAAGCAATCATCGTGAAAATATAAAAGGAAATCGTAATGAACACCTGTCCAGGGGAAATTCCTCCGAACAGAAAAACGAAGCTGTAAAGCGGAAGTCCCGCAATAATTAATAAAAGCAAGTAAGAAATGGACGATATAAGCTTGCTAAGGATAATGCTGGCTGAGCTTTGTGTCGTTGTCAGCATGATATTCAATGTCTGTCTCTCGCGCTCACTGCTAATAACCCCTGCTGTTAGCCCTGGAGTTATAAACAGAACTAAAGCGAGCTGAAGAAAAGAGAGCATGATGAATATCGTCCTGCTTTGGTCTGGCTTGAAAAACCCATGTGAGTTCGATAATGACTCAATAAACACAAATCCGACAATGATTAATCCAAGTGCCAGCAAATAGAAGAGAATGCCAATAAAGCTTTTAAAAGATCGGAAACGAAGCTTAAATTCCTTATTCAGAACAGGGTTGATAACAAAATTCTTCATGACAGTTCTACTCCCTTAGTAATTTCCATAAATACATCTTCTAGGTTCGTCTCAATTTCCGAAAAGCTTGTTATTGCTATGTTGTTTATGATAGCCTTTTTCAGTAATTCCGTTTGCTCAAGGGCTGAGCCTTTGTATATAAATTGCAGGGAGTTTTCCTCCTCTCCTTTATTTAATTTTGTCACATTTGGATCATCTTCAAAAAAGGCTGCCGCTTTATCGAGATCCTGATATGTCTTAACAATAATCAGTTTCTCTCCTTTTAACTTCGCTTGAATGTCCGAAACTGATCCTTCAGCAACAAGCTGACCTTGATCAATAATTCCAATCGTATCGCACATTTCAGCAAGCTCTGGCAGAATATGTGAAGAAATTAATATTGTTTTTCCCATGCTCTTTAATTCCTTTAATATTTCTCGCATTTCCACACGTGCTCTTGGATCCAGTCCAGAGGCAGGTTCATCTAGGATCAACACTTCAGGGTCATGGATTAAGCTTCTGGCCAAACATAATCGCTGCTTCATCCCTCTGGACAGTACGTCAACATAGGAGTCCTGCTTATGAGATAAATTGACAAGATCTAGCAATTGAGGAATAAGCTTTTCTCTTTCTTGCAAAGGAATCCCATAGCTTGCACCATAGAAATGTAAATATTCTATTGTCTTGAGCTGATCATAAACACCAAAGAAATCTGGCATATACCCTAGCTGTCTTCTAACCATCTTCGGTTCTTTTTGAACGTTATACCCGTTTATATAAGCTGTCCCTGAACTCGGGGCAAGCAAAGTAGCTAAAATCGAAAAGGTTGTTGACTTTCCAGCGCCATTCTGCCCGACAAATCCGAAAACAGAGCCTTTATCAATTTGCAGATTAAGTGAATTAAGCGCTGTAAAATTTCCGTATCGTTTTGTTAGGTCGATAATTTCAATCACGGTGTCACATCCCCTTTAATAGTGATCGCCGGTAATTGAACATGTGGATCACCTTTTGCATTTTTTATGAGCAATAACTTTATTTCGCCTTCCTTTGAAATAAATTGCTGAAGATTGTTTTCATCAGAAAGAGTGAGACTTCGTTTATCCGCTTCAATTGGAAGCCATTCTCCAGTGTTATAATTGAATACGGAATACTGAATCAGTTGACTATTCGTTTTTATAGCCATTTCATTTAACTTTATGCCTCTATCTACTAATTGTTTTGGCAACTGAACAATATACTCATACTCTCCATCATCCATAGCCATTTCCCGATTAGATCCATTGATCATTCTTTCAAAAATATGTCCTTTAAGTACATTAACATGGGAACTTAGCATCTCGTTTTTAATCGTGACTGCTCCCGAGAACTCATGTTCAGCATGAAACGATTGTACAATAAGATTTGTATTATCCTGTTTTTCTTTTTTGCCCACCATATTAACATCTAGAATAGCATCTTTCGTAAATCCGCCAATAATCGGTTCATTTTCAGTTCCATTTATTAAAATAACGTTCGAGGCAACATATTGTAATCTTTCTCTTCTCATTTTATTGATATCTGTATTTTGATAGGAATAGTTAGGGCCTCCAGCACCAGCAGGCTTTGTTAGAAGCGCCTGTTTTATTTGTTTATCAACCTGTAATGACTCACCCTTCTTCAATGCACCTAAGCCAATCTTTTCATTTCCTGACCAAATAAAAATTTCCTCGAAATCATAGTCAAAACCGTTGTGAATCGTCCCTGTCAACTGACTATTTTTAAGTTTCAGATCTGTAGTAAAGCTGCCCTCTGTTTTCTTGCTTGCTTTGCCATACAGAGTTTTAGATGACCAGTAGCCTACTTCCGGGAAGACGATATCAGTAGTTTTGCGTTTTTCCTCAAACACCGCAATCCTCGCAGCATCATAGCCATTCATATTCTGTGTACTTGTAACAGCATTAAAATCTTTTGGAATTGAAAGGGTATATTCCCCGCTTTTATTCGATAATAGTGTTGCTGCTTGTAATCCTGTTAATTGTTTATCCGATACTCTGTAAACGCCCATTTGATTGAGTTGCGGCTTCGCAATCCGGTCTTTTGCGCCTATTCCAAACACAATAGCAGCCATAAATAAAGCTAATGTAGGAATAATCCACCATGAATGCTCCCTTTTATCCATTTTCCGCAAAACAAAATATAATAGGGGCACAATGACGATGATATATCCACCTAATAAAGCAATAAGCTGAACGATTGAAAAATGGCTGGCAGGGAAAAACTCATTTGCCTCTACAAATTCCCAATATAGTGAGCCATAAAAATCTGGGCCATATCTGCCTGAAAACATATTCGTTTTTTCAGCTTCATTCAAGAACTTTGCAAACCAAGTACTATAACCCTTCCATGAGGATAAAGGTTCATCACCAAGAGAAAAACCTGTCTGTAAAATAGTGCCATCTCCAACTTTAGTTTTGGCAGTTATTGGAATTGAATCACTCTGATCAATAATGTCGGCTGTTTTTTCTACTGATCCAGTAAAAACATTCAACTCTTTAAAGTTTGGATTTTTTTCATGATCGACAAGCTTTAGGAAATTAGTAGAAATCTTCACTTCATTGTCCATTTTCATCGGAAGCAAGGAATATATATCACCATAAGATTGACTTCCATTAGGAGAAGCGCCTGCAATTAGAATACCTCCCCCTTCAATCCATTCCTTAATGGCCGTTTGCTGCTCTATGTCCAATTGTGTCAGAGGATATTCATCAATGAGCAAGAAATCAAGCATCTCAAGTCCTAATGACTGCATAGGCATTTGTTCCTTCTTGAGCTCAATCATCTGTGTTTGTGTAAAAGGAAGAATTCTTAATTCCTTTAACCTGTCATAGTTCTCACTTAACACACCGATTACATTTTCATTCATATCTATATATTTTGGTTTTATCTTTTCGTCCCCATTAAATTTAATCGTTTTTCCCTTTTGCCATTCTCCTTTGTACAGTTGAATGGCAGGAAGATTTTGATAGGAAGAGTGATCATCCGTTAAACCCGGCAGGGAGGCTTCATATGTTTTCGTGCTATTTGCAGGCAAATCTACATGAATGGAAAGAACGCCTCCTGTGTTCCATGAAGGATTAAAATTAATCAGTAAGTCTCCAATAAATTCCTCACCTTTGTTTTCAAGTTTAATAGATAGCGGAAAGCCTTTTCCCATTTTTACCTTCCCGTTTAAGCCTTCATCTATAGTAATCGTTATATTTTCAGCATCTGCTTGAACAGTTGGCAGAAAAGAGCCAATCGTCAAGAAAAAGCTTACTATAAATCCAATGGCTAATTTAATTCCTTTGTGCATCTAAATCTCCCCCAGCAATTAATGTCCATATTAATAGACGAAAAATAACGGTGAAAGTTTTCATTCTTTATTAAAATAGCTAAATATAATGATTGCAGCGCAGAAATATAAAAAAAAACAGCCGATACAATGTTCGGCTGTTTTTACGTTTATTTTCAATTAATCAGCTTCTTGTTCCACTAACTCCGCAAAAAGCCCATACACATATTGCTCTGCATTAAATTCCTGGAGGTCATCCATTTTTTCTCCGAGACCAACAAATTTAACAGGGATATCGAGTTCATTTCTAATAGCAAGTACGATTCCGCCTTTTGCTGTTCCATCAAGCTTAGTAAGAACAATTCCGCTAACATTTGTTGCTTCCTTAAAGGTTTTTGCTTGAATCATTGCATTTTGGCCAGTAGTAGCATCAAGGACTAGAAGAACCTCATGCGGTGCACCAGGAACCTCGCGTTCAATCACCCGCTTAACCTTTTCAAGCTCTTTCATCAGGTTGACTTTATTTTGAAGCCTACCTGCTGTATCACAAATTAATATATCCGCATTTCGGGATTTTGCTGCTTGAATCGCATCAAACATAACAGCGGCGGGATCTGAACCTTCAGCCTGCTTAATGACTTCAACACCGACTCTTTCTCCCCAAACCTCAAGCTGTTCAATCGCTCCCGCTCTGAAGGTATCTCCTGCTGCTAATATCACCTTATTACCTTCAGTTTTGAATTTATGTGCAAGCTTACCAATAGTTGTTGTTTTCCCAACTCCGTTAACCCCAACAAAAAGGATAACGGTTAGCGAATCGGATTGGATATTAAGCTCGGATGAAGACTTTCCGCCGGCATCATAAATTTCAACTAATTTCTCAGAAATCACACTTTGAACTTCTTTTGGATCTTGAATGTTTTTCCTTTTCACTTCTGATTTTAACTCTTCCACAAGCTTCATTACGGTATCAAAGCCAACATCCGCTTGAATGAGGATTTCCTCTAACTCCTCAAAGAAATCCTCATCGACTTTTCGATATCGAGAAACAAGATCGTTTACTTTATTTGAAAAATTGTCTCTCGTTTTTGCCAATCCATCTTTAAACTTTTCTGTAACACTATCTGTTTGTTTTGTTATTTTTTCTTTTAACTTTTTGAAAAAGCTCATTAAGGTTCACTTCCTTTAATATGGAATCATATGTACTTGGAGCCGACCGAAAAGGCCAGCTTCCATCATTATCGCAGATTAACGTGCTGAAAGACCCCCACTACAAAAAATTGAGTAAAACAAAAATTTCCTAGTAGGGGATCAACAGCCCATAAAGGCCCGATTATAAGAACACAGACTAAGAACGCCACGTCCTGTGGCAACGTCTATGTGACCCACATCCTGTGGGCCGCAACTAACAATCAGTGGGGGATGAAGGCAGACTAAGAACTAAGGCGTACTGACGCAACTTCTGTATTAGCACATTCTGTGCATAAAAACCCCACTGATTGAAGTTTCACTTTATTGCGTGACTAATTCCTTCGTCTCTTCAAGGCGAACAGACACTAGTTTCGAGACACCTGACTCTTGCATAGTCACTCCATACAATACATCAGCCTCCTCCATCGTTCCTTTACGATGGGTAATAACAATAAATTGCGTTTCAGCGCTAAATCTTTTTAAATATTGACTAAAGCGGAATACGTTTGCTTCGTCAAGGGCTGCCTCAACCTCATCAAGAATACAGAATGGAACGGGACGTACCTTCAATATCGAAAAAAGCAGTGCAATTGCTGTTAGCGCTCTTTCCCCGCCTGATAATAATCCAAGGTTTTGCAGTTTTTTCCCAGGTGGCTGTGCAACAATTTCAACACCTGTGTTTAATAAATCATCTGGGTCTGTCAGCTTCAAATCAGCTCTGCCTCCGCCGAATAATGATTGAAAAACTGATTCAAAATGAAAACGAATGCCTTCAAAGGTTTGCTGGAACCGTTTTTTCATTTCAATATCCATTTCATCGATAACCTGGAATAACGTATCTTTAGCCGATTGCAAATCATTTTTTTGCTCGAGAAGGAATTCATATCGTTCTGAAACCCGTTCATATTCCTCAATCGCACCTAGATTTACTGTTCCAAGCTCTTCAATCGCCAATTTAATTAGCTTTACTTTTTTCCTAGCTTCATTGACATCAATCATTAAAGGATATTCCTCTTTAGCTGCTTCAAAAGATAACAAATACTCTTCTCTTAAATGAGTTAACCGGGTTTCAAGCTCTACATCCAACCGATTTAGCCTTACTTCCTCGTCCTTAAGTGCCTCAACCATTCCTTTATGCAGCCTCTTCAGCTCTTTTGTTTCAAGCTCTAGATCTTCCAGAGCTGTTTGAAGCCCCATACGTTCTTCTCTTCTTGAGGCAATTAAGTTAAGAGTCTCTGTCTTGTCTTGAAGCTTTCTTTTTGCAGCTTCTTCTAACTGTTGCTCTCCAGAGAAACTATTTACCATTTCTGAAGAAAGAAGCTCAAGGTCCTCTTTAAATATAATTAGCTTCCCGTTTATTTCTGAAAGCTCTTCCAATATTGCTTCATATTTATCATTAGCATGATTATATTGTTCACTTTTCGAGGCATAGCTAACTTTAAGTTCGTTTATTTCAGATATAAGCGTCTCTTTTGAAGTTTTTTGCAAGTTTTTCTGATCAGTCAGCATAAGAATCTTTTCGTCATAAGAAGTGATTTGGGACTGATAAGCTTCAAGCAATGAATGTAAATCAGCTTTTCTTTTTAATAATCTCGTTTTATCTTCAGTAAATTGGGCTTTATCCAAATCATAAAGCGACAATCTTTCATTTAAGCTTTTCTCCTCAAATTCTAATTCTCGGAGGTCGCCTTTTATTGACTGTTCCTTTAACCTTAGCTCTTCCCCTAATTTTCTATGACCATCAATCCGCGCTTCAAGCTTTTGAATATCCGCTTTAAGTAGCTTTACCTGTGATTCGAGTCCTGCTGTCTTAGACTCCATATCAATAATTCTTGCTTTCAATTCTTCAAGCTCGCCTTTTCTGCTTAAGATGGATGACGTTTTTTGTTTTAGGGCACCTCCAGTCATAGAGCCCCCTGGATTCACAATGTCGCCATCAAGAGTCACGAGCCTTACTCTGTATTGCAGGAGTTTAGCCATTTCATTCGCACCCTTTAACTCCTTTGCAATGACAACATTACCAAGTAAATTCTCCATTGATTCTTTATATTTAGGATTGAATTGAATTAATTTTGCAGCTTCTCCAACAAAGGAAGGATGCTGCTGTATTAATTGCAGCTGACTAAAGCTTAAGCTCTTCCCTTTCATGACATTTAAAGGTAAGAAGGTTGCACGTCCAAATGAGTTTTTCTTTAAATATTGAATCGCTCTTCGGCCATCCTGTTCTGTTTCTACAATAATATGCTGCATAGCCCCACCTAAGGCTGTTTCAATCGCAGTTTCAAATTCCTTAGGAACTTGAATGAGTTCCGCAACAGCGCCTTCTATTCCTGACAGCTTTCCGCCACGGCCCTTTAATACTTCTTTAACACCCTGAAAGAAGCCTGAATAATCATCTTCCATTTCCTCAAGCATCTCTTGTCTCGATTTAGCCTTTTGAAGATATTGATAGGCTTGATAAAGGGTCTTTTCCTGCTTCTGATAATTATCCTTGCATATTTCAAGTTTTCTTTGCTCATCTCTAAATAGCTTTACTTGATCATCTAATTCTTTTTGTGCAGACAGAAGCTGAGCTTCAATCTGCTCTTTCTTCTCTAGAAGACTATTTCGATTTTGGATGAAATTATCATTTTCATGCTCAAGCTTACTGTTTCTCATGTCTAGCTGATCTAGCTGCTGTTGAATATTCTGGAGCTCGTTTTTGGCAGCAGCTTGTTTATTTAGTACTTCGATATAATCACTTTTTAATGATTCAATCTTTTCTTCTGTATTTTCATTAAATAGTTTTAATTGCTCTTGTTTTTGTTTTAGTTCATTTTGCAAATTGCTAGCTTCTTTTTCTAATTGCTGTTTACTCGTATATTGCTTTTCCTTTTGACCTTTTAGCTCCAGTTCTTTTGCAGCATATTCTTCCAGACCTTTTTGAAGTTGCTCCTTGTTCTGGGAAGCGTTTTTCTTTCTTTCCTTTAGCACTTCTTTTCTGCCTTCTAGCTTTTCAAGCTCTTCACTTGCATGAAGCAATACATTTTGCAAATCACTGATTGACTCGTCAAGTGCCAAAGCCTGATCTCTTAGTTGTTCGATTTTCGCTTCTTTACTATGGAGATTGGCGGAATGCTTCATTTCATTTTCTTTATGCAAACCAAGGTCTTTAGATAATTGCTCCCATTTTGCATGTAAATCCTCAATTTCGTATACAGTTAATGCCACTTCTATTTTTTCTAGCCCATCCTTTTGATCTAAATAATCTTTAGCAATAGAGGCTTGAATTTTTAAAGGCTCCACCTGACTTTCAAGCTCATAAACAATATCATTAACCCGATTTAAATTGTCTTGAGTCTCAGTTAGCTTTCCTTCTGCTTTCTTTTTCCTGCTCTTGTATTTAAGGACACCTGCTGCCTCTTCGAAAATCGTTCTCCTGTCTTCCGCCTTACTATTTAGAATTTCTTCAACTCTTCCTTGGCTAATAATAGAGAAAGCCTCTCTCCCTAAACCGGAATCCATAAACAAATCGACTATATCCTTAAGTCTGCATGATTGCTTATTAATGAAGAATTCACTTTCACCGGACCTGTATACCCGGCGGGTGACGCTTACCTCATTATATTCAATTGGCAACGATTGATCTTCATTATCTAATGTTAGCGTAACCTCTGCAAAGTTAAGCGCCTTTCTGGAATCACTGCCGGAAAAGATAATATCCTCCATTTTCGCGCCTCTTAAAGATTTAGCTGATTGTTCACCTAACACCCAACGGATTGCATCCGTAATGTTACTTTTTCCGCTGCCATTCGGTCCTACAACAGCAGTAACACCTGGAACAAAATCAACCATGATTCTCTCAGCAAACGATTTAAATCCAACAACATCTAACCGTTTTAAAAACAACTGCTGCTCCCCCTAATCTTAAATGTTTCTTATCTATGCTGTCTTAACTAGTTCAGATTATTTTTTAGGACTTCAAGAGCCATCTGCGCTGCATGTTGTTCGGCTTCCTTCTTGGAGCGGCCTGTGCCTGTCCCTAACTCCTTTCCGCTCATCGATACCCTCGATACAAATTCCCGATTATGAGCGGGACCTTTTTCCTGCAATATTTTATACTCAATCAGACCTGCCCCATCACGCTGAATCAATTCTTGCAGCTGACTTTTATAATCCATTACATGGGCAAATTTACCTGAATTGATTTTGGGAAATACGATTTTTTCGAGGAAAGCGACTACAGTATCTAATCCTTTATCTAAATATAAAGCACCAATAAATGACTCGAATACATCAGCTAGCAACGCGGGTCTTTCCCTTCCCCCGGTCATTTCCTCCCCCTTGCCCAATAGGACAAGCTCCCCAAATGAAAGTTCATGCGCAAACGCTACTAGGGAAGGCTCGCAAACAATAGCTGCCCTTAATTTAGTTAATTCGCCTTCACTCATCAATGGATATTTTAGAAACAGAAATTGAGAGACAGTCAACTCAAGAACCGCATCACCTAAAAACTCAAGCCGCTCAGTATCTTCATTTGGCTTTCTGCGGTGCTCATTTACATACGATGAATGTGTAAATGCCTGTTTTAATAGCTTTTCATTTTCAAAGTCAATTCCGATTTTTTTCTGAAATTCTTTAAAACGTTTATCTATAGAACGGAATATCCTTTTATCTTTGTCTTTTCCAATATTATGCATAATTAATTGATTCACCTTTATAAGTAAAATGACGAAAATATTTAGTGAAACTTCATTTAGTGGGGGGTTCCTACATCCCCCACTAAATGTTAGTTGCGGCCCACAGGATGTGGGTCACACAGACGTTGCCACAGGATGTGGCGTTCTTAGTCTGTGTTCCTATATTCGGGCCTTTACGGGCAGTTGACATCCCAGTTAAGCTTCTTTGGTTCAGCTAAAGTTTTGAGGTGGGAGTCGTACTCCCCGTTAATCTGCG
>NZ_JBALPC010000002.1:0-4404 GCF_036965225.1 Bacillus sp. JJ1474
CTTTTAAATAGCTTGCTGTTTTCTGTAAATATCGATCAAAATAAGTTTCGTATTCAAAATACTGGCGACCCCAATGAGAGGTTTTGTGAATATCCCCTGTTAATTCTTCAAAAAAATCGCTGACATAAGAATAATCAGCAGGATCGAAAACACCGATCATTTTAAGTTTTTCTTCGAGTGCAATTGTGTCAATCTTTTTATACTTTACTTCGCTTTGCAGATCTTTTATAAGGNNTTTATTAATGATGCATTCTATTTCCTGAATGAATTTTTCCTGGAAATTCTGAATTGATTCATGCAGTAGCCTTTCTTCTTCTTTTTGTAAAAAGTCTTCCCTAGCTTCTCTATATTTCACTTCCCAATTTATTTCCTCTGCTTCCCATTTCTTGTTTAACCATTCAAGCGCATGAAATGGCTTATATGTACGCATTTGAGTTCGGAAGAGATGGTTTATTAATTTCTTGTCTACATTCTCAGTTTCGTAACCTTTCCCTTTTAAATAATCCTTTTTTGTCTGTCTAGACACGCTCCCGGTAGATTTATTTAACCAGACATTTAACCATAATTGATTAATATAGCTACTTCTTTCTAAAACATAGTCTTCATAAGCTGGCATCTTATCTTTACTGCCCAAATATAATGCTATATCATTTAAAATTTTGGCTTTTGTATTTTCAACAGCATTCCGGTAGGTTAGTTCCAATTGGTTCAATGTTATCCCTCATTCAGTTAGACTTTCCAATTCATTATTGTTATTGTAACACTTCCCATAATAAATCATGAAAAAGGCCAATATTTTAAATTTTTTTATTGACAAATAGAGGAAGTGTTCATATAATTTATTTAGAATTAAGTTATCTCGAATTCAAATAAAATAAATTCAAGCGAAAATTAGGAGGAAACTAAAATGACAAATTCAAAATGGGCCCTTGATCCAGCACACAGCAGCGTTGATTTTTCTATCAAGCATATGATGATTGCGAATGTGAAAGGAACTTTTAATCAATTCGATGCAGTGATTGAAGCAGATCCTACGGACTTAACGTCAGCAAACATTCAATTTACAGTTGATCTTGCAAGCATTGATACACGTAATGCTGATCGTGATAACCATCTTCGTTCAGGTGACTTCTTTGATGTGGAAAATAACCCATCTATGACCTTCCAATCTACTAAGATTGTAAATAATGGTGATGGCGAATATGATGTAACTGGCGATTTAACAATTCGCGGAGTAACGAAAACGGAAACGTTTGAGGTTAGTTATGAAGGTACAGGTAAAGATCCATGGGGCAACGATAAGGTTGGCTTCACTGTTGAAGGAGCTATTAAGCGCAGTGATTATGGTTTAACTTGGAACTCTGCTCTGGAAACAGGCGGTGTCCTTGTAGGGGATAAGGTGAAAATTTCATTAGACGTTCAAGCTGCTAAAGCTTAATATAAAAAAGCGGGTCCAATTGGATCCGCTTTTTTAAATCTATTGTTCTGCTAAAATAACTGCAATTTTATCCTCGATTACTTTCCCCTTTGAACCGTTAACTAAATTATTTAAAACAATTGAAAATATAAGTCTTTCGCCGCTCTTCGTATCCACATAACCAGATAATGAGCTGACAGTAGAAATGGAGCCAGTCTTCGCCATTACTTTGTTTTGTGCAACAGAATTAATCATTCGATTTCGAAGTGTTCCTCCTACCATTCGATCAGTCGCCCCTGCAATAGGCAATGATGTCAAATAGCTTTCATACCATTCCTTGTCTTGAACAGCAAACAAGAGCTTGGAAATTTCATTTGCAGGTATTAAATTCACATGGGAAATACCAGAGCCATCTCTAAGAACGAGTGTGTTAGTGTTAATCCCTAATTTGATAAGCTCCTCTTTCAGCACTTCAATGCCTTTATCCCAGCTGCCTTCTCCTTTAACAACTTTGCCCATTTCTTTTATTATTGCTTCTGCATGTCCATTATTGCTTAATTTCATAAAAGGAATAAGTAATTCAGATAATGGCATTGATTGGTGACTGACTAATACATTTGCTCCCTCAGGTGCAGCTGCTGTTCGCACTTTCCCATTTAATTTTATTCCTTGCTCTAATAATGATTGTTTGAATAAATCAAGTGCATAACCAGAAGGCTCCCAAACAGCCATCCATTCTCTCGCTCTGCTCGCTTCTAATGGAATAGTGCCTTCAATAATAATATTATTTGTCCCGTGCTGACGTTCTATTGAAATGCTTTTCTTCCCGTCTTTTGCAACTGTTTTGGCGTTATTAATAATGTTTACATAATCCGTTTTTGGTTCTAATGTAACAATAGGTTCTACACCTGTATTTTTCCCTGGATTTACATCAACAATAACGGTTCCAGCGTCATAATCTTCATTTGGTGAAGCCGTTAGAGCTGAAACTTGAGCTCCATAATAATAAGTTTCATCATTCCAAGTTAAGTCCATAGAATAGCGGATATCATCATACCACGTATCATCAGCAACTAAATCACCATGAATAATACCGATTCCCAAATCTTTAATCTTCCTTGCAAATTGATCGAAATCCGCTTTTAATAATGTCGGATCTCCTTTTCCTTTTAGATAGAGATTTCCTTGCAATGTTACCCCTTTTACAGAACCGTCAGTAAGCAGTTCAGTTGAGAATTTGTAATTTTCCCCTAATGTTGATAGAGCAGCTGCAGCGGTTAGCAGTTTCATATTAGAGGCAGGCTTTAAGCGAATATCTCCAATATGATCATACAGCAACTCCCCTGTCTCGGCTGATCGAACACTTACACCAGCTAGTGCTCCCTTTAAATCAGGATCATTATTGAGGAGCTGATTTAGTTCCTGAACCAGCGCTCCTCCTTCTTCAGTTGCCTGAACGACCGGTTTCTCTGGGTTTATTTGAGGAACGAAAGCAAGCATGAAAATCAATAAAAGACTAAGACTAAATTTCATTGGATTTTTCAATGATTTCAACACCTTTCTTCTATTTATGTTTAATACAATTCTTCTTTGAAAGGTGAATCCCTCTATTTCCAGTATGAGGAAAAAGTAGTGTTTTTCATTCAATATTTTATTGTATTCTGCTAAATTGATCAGTATGAAATCAAACAGAATTTCAATAAATTTTAATAAAAATGAATTCTTGTAAAAGAGTAATTTTTCTCTTAACGCAACTAGCAAAGCTGTTATGGTATATGGAATAAGGAGAGTGATAGCACGAGTGTGCATAAAGAGATAACGAAGCATGTCAATAAACAAAACAAGCGGATTATTGAATTTATGGCTTTAAATCAGCAAAGGGAATATTATATTGAACAAGCTCTTCAACATTGCAGAGAAGGTAAACCCTTCACAGCAGATAAAATAAATGAAGTGACAGCGAGGATTAACGACCTAGCTAAACAGGGAATTATACCTGCAAGGAAGCATGTGACGATTGAAATAATTGAAGAATATGCAGGAAGAACGAAATAGTCTATTTGATGTAGAGAAAAAGGAAGGTTCTATTTAGAAAAACCTCCTTTTTTCTTTTAATAATAGTTAAGGTTTGGTTCATACAAATAAAGATTTAGATCAATCGTTCCATTCAGTTTAAATTCTACCCCTTCACTCTCTAAAGAAAGTCTTTGAACTGAATAATGCTCATCATCTTTTAAACCAATTTCCCCTTTTGAATTGATCACACGATGCCAAGGAAGTTGATGTTTTTTGCTCATGGAGTGCAGAATTCTTACTACTTGCCTTGCCCCTCTCGGACTGCCTGCAAGCTTCGCAATTTGCCCATAAGTCATCACTTTTCCAGCTGGGATATTTTTAATGATAAGTATGGCTTTTTCCGTAAATGTTTCCACTTGTTGATCTCCCTTTGATTCATTTCATAATTAAGATAGCAGCTTAGGCAACTCAGAATAAATTTGAATAATCTCCTCTATTTTCATTCGAACTAACCCACTGGATGACGGTGCAACAAAATCAATTGTGCCGGGAATTACTGATTCCTCTTGCTTCCCCCAAGGAATGGACTTTTTCTTGCTAAATTCCTGATAAACTCCCTTTCCGACAAAACAGACAATCTTCGGTTTATAATCATTTATTTTTCTTAAAAGCTCGATTCTACCTGCTTCATATTCTTCTTTCGTAATTTCATCTGCAGCCTTCGTTGGTCTGGGCACAATGTTTGTCATTCCATAACCTAAATCTAGCACTTTATAATCCTCGGTTGCAGCAAATTTCCTTGGGGTCAAACCTGATTCATGAAGAATTTTCCAAAAACGATTATTCGGATTGGCAAAATGATGGCCGGTTTCTGATGAACGGATACTTGGATTAAAGCCAACAAATACTAGATGTAGATTTTCTTTTAGATGATCATTTATTGGTTTCATTTCATACACCTTCTATCATCA